>NZ_CDXDFU010000018.1:0-1664 GCF_978017985.1 Schwartzia sp. (in: firmicutes)
CCTACAGGGCAGACCGCCGCGCATCGTCCGCAGGGATAATGAAATTCCTGCTTCAGCTGCTGGTGATAAAGCGCGCATTTGTGTTTGTCCATGTTCGCCACAGGCTCGCCCTTCTTCCACGTAAAAGCCTGCATCGGACACGCCCTGATACATGCCTGACAGCGGATACACACATCCTCCTTCAGCATTCGGCCGGCAGGAAGCTCAGCGTCCGTGATTATTGATACGAGGCGGATACGCGGTCCGTACTTTTTTGTTATAAGCGTATGATTAAGACCTATAGTACCCAGCCCTGCGTAATATCCTGCTATCACATGTGAGAAGGCTGCCTCAGGCCGCTTAACCAGCGCTGAAATATCTCCGTAGCAGTCCCGTGGGAAAAAGTGCGCCCTGTAGCCTTCCTCATTCAAAAAATTGGCGATACGGTACGAAACATCATCCAGAAGACGGTTTGTTGTGTTATAAAGCTCCGAATACACAACCGAAGGAGTCGTCTCAATCATACCCGGGAAAATCTGCACCGCAAGCACGATGACATTTTTCGCCCAGGGCCATATATTCTGCGGCCAAAACTCCTCATCATTCAGATGAAACTCCTTCCATCTCTCCACAGGAGCTATTCCGATGAGATTGATGTCCAGAGCTTTTGCCCGCCTTTTGATTCTGTCTCTCAGTTTTTCTTTTTCTGTTGCCATTGCTCATTCCCCATTCCATAACTCTGCTTTGTTCATTTCAAATTCAGCTTGTAAACACCGCCGTTGCACAGCGGGCAGTAAGAACGCTGTATGCATCCGTGTCCGATGAAGCGGATATCATTCTCCTGCATAACCCTTTGCAGGGCTTCCCCGTAATTAAGCTCCCTCGGCAGCAAAATCTTTTCCGAGGTACAGAAGCCTGCTTTTTCAAAGCCCACCGAGGTTTTGTTGCACAGATGAATCACAATATGCTCTGTTGCCGCCTCGATTTTTTTCAGTACCTCATAGGATATCTCTCCGCAAAGCTCCTGATATATCTTCGGTGAAATCAAATCGCTGGCAACCGTCGGGTCTGCGTAGGAGAGAAGGTCCACTCCGTGTGCCTCCGCTTCCCTTGCGTACCGCGCGAGCTCATTTCCGATGATTTCACTCAGCTCCCTCAGCCTTTCCTTCTTTCTGTAGAGACCTTTGTATATCTGTTTCGAAGGACCCAGCTGTCCTAAAACGGTAAACGGCCCTTCGATATTCAGCATTATCTTCTCTCCCATATCATGAAGAATTGCCGCTGCCCTTAATACTTCCTTCACCCTGCCGCTGGTAAAATCCATGTGCGGCAGCTCTTTGATTTCATCAATGGTCTCATACCTGAAATGTGTTATCGCGGGGACGCCGTAGAGAGGACTAAGCTCCACCTCTGCCCCGAAGCCTTCCGCCTCTATCGTCACGCAGAACGGCAGCTTTACCCATTCATCATGATTCAGCCGCTTTACCTCAAGCGCTGCCTTTATCATGTCCTCAGCCTGTCCGAATACCGCCGCATACCGTGCGCCCGCGTTGGAGCAAAGCTCCTCGGTAATAGGTCTGTCAGGTTCCCCGAGACATTCAAAGCTCAGTTCATCATCCATACTGCCGCCCCCTTTCCAATTCGCCAAAAAACAAAAGGAGGCTCTGCGGCAGACTAAATAAGCC
>NZ_CDXDFU010000019.1:0-8177 GCF_978017985.1 Schwartzia sp. (in: firmicutes)
ATAAAACAAAAATATCAGTATTCCATACTGCAGAATCACCTTAAACAACGAGATAAGCACAGAATTTATCATTCCGGCACCTCGTACCGCAATACGGTGTTTCCTATCTGAATCAAATCATCCGGCTGCAGGACAATGCTGTCAATACGCTTTCCGTTTACAAATGTACCGTTCATGCTCTGGGCATCGTACAGCACATGACGATGGCGGACATAGTCTACATATGCGTGAAGTCTGGAAGCATTCGGGTCTGTCAGCAGGAATTCATTCTCACTGCGCCTTCCGATGTAAATCTTATGGTCTCCAATCTCCAGGCATGCGCCTTCATCATCGCCCTCTTCCACCGTCAGTGACGCAAAGAGACGGACAGGCGGAAGATTCAGCGGAACAGCAAAGGATTTTCTGTCCAGAACCAGTGTGCCGGCTTCTACTTCATTCGCCGGTGTCGCCTTTTCATCTTCATAAAAGGATGACACTCTGCAGATGTTCTTCGTAATATCCTCGCTTTTCAGCAGATTGATTGTCAGAGTTCCGTCCATGTAAACGTCAGATGTAATCAAAAGCTTCTGCAGAAAAATGGACAGGTCCTCAATAAACCGTCTGGATGACAAACGCTGATAATCTTCCAGGCTCATTCGAACCTCGTAGACATTCGGCACATAATCGCCGCGCGTACTCTTCTTCTTTTTCCTGAGGAGTTCGTGCTCTAATGCTTTACGCACTTCAACCGGTTCCAGTTCACTGCTGAACTTGCGGTTGAAAAAGCCTTCTATGTGATTTTCAAGAAACGCTTCCCAATCAGGCAGCCCCATAGAGACGCCTCCTTCCAAAACTATATTATACGGCTAAGTTCAACCCTTCGTCAAAATTCATGCCTCAGCCTTCATTATTTTTCATGTACTGGTTTCGAAGCTGGCCGCAGGCCGCCTGAATATCCGTCCCCATTTCCCTGCGGATTGTCGCAGAAATATGCTGTCTTGTCAATATATCCAGAAAACGCTGTATACGTTCCTGCGAAGGACGATAAAGCTGACGCTCGGTAACAGGATTGATTGGAATAAGATTGACATTTGCAAGCTGACCGTACAGGAGATGACTGAGCTCCCGCGCGTGTTCCTCACCGTCATTTACATCAGCAATCAGAATATATTCGTAGGTAACACGGCGCTTCGTCTTTTCACCGTACTGTCTGCCTGCCTCAACAACTTCGGCGATTTTCCATTTCTTGTTCACAGGCATAATGCGGTCGCGCACGGCATCATTAGGCGCGTGCAGGGAAATCGAAAGCGTGATTGGCAAATCCTCTTCTATGAGACGGTATATACCCGGTACTACGCCTGAGGTAGACAGCGCAACATTTCTGTAGCTGAAATTCTTGCAGTAAGGCTCATGCAACAAATGCAGAAAAGCCATCACTTCATCATAATTCATCATAGGCTCTCCGGAACCCATGAGAACCATAGTATCTACCTTTTGCTCGTCTTTTTTCAGATATTCCTCAATATACAAAACCTCAGCAAGCATTTCTCCACGCGTCAGGCTTCTGGCAACACCATGTACCGTAGAAGCGCAGAAAGCGCAGCCCATAGCGCAGCCCGCCTGAGTCGATATGCAGACGCTGTTGCCGTATGGCTGCCGCATGAGCACAGTCTCCACAGCGACACCATCGGAAAACTCCAGAAGGAACTTGGAGGTTTTCCCGTCATTAGAATCCCACTGTGTGACGAGCTTTGCACGCTGAATCTCAAATGCTTCATCAAGGTCTTCGCGCAGCTTTTTCGGAAGATTTGTCATCTCCGAAAAGCCTGAAGCACCCTTCTGATACATCCATTCCGCTATTTGTTTTGTCCGATATGAAGGCAGCCTGTACGGCTGCAGCGCCTCAGACAAAGCCTTCAAATCAAGTCCGAATATGTTCTTCTTCATTTATTTCACTTTCCGCATTCTGGCAATGAAAAAACCGTCAATCCCATCCTCATGCGGATAGAACTGCACCATATCTTCATCAGGGCGTTTTTTCATAGGCAGAAATAAACCTGTCTTTTCAAGGACAAACTCACTGTGCCGTTTCAAAAACTCAGTAACAACCTCCTGATTTTCAGCCGGTTCAATAGTACATGTACTGTAGACGAGAATACCGCCTGTTTTCAAAGCAGGTACTGCTCCGTCAAGAATCTCAAGCTGGAGTGCAGGAAGCTCGGCATTTCCCTTTTCGGTTTTTCGCCATCTCGCATCCGCTCTGCGGCGGAGAACTCCCATGCCGGAGCACGGAGCATCCACAAGCATCCTGTCTGCCTGTCCCTTGAATCTCTCACCTATATGGCGTGCATCATCTTCAATAGTTTCAATACAGGTAATCCCAAGACGTTCGGCATTTTCCTGTATTCTCTTCAGCTTTGCATCATACAAATCAAAGGCGGCGATACGCCCCTTATTCTGCATAAGCTGCGCTATATGCGTTGTTTTTCCTCCCGGCGCGCTGCAGGCATCAATTATAAACTCTCCGGGCTGCGGCTCCAGCACATGCGCAACCTGCATGGAGCTTTCATCCTGTACCTGAAAATGTCCCTCTGCCAGAAGCTTTGAGGAATCCAGCGAGCCATGTCCTCCCCTGCACAAAATTCCCTCAGGAGCAAAGGCCGAAGGCTCTGTTTCCCAACCATCATTTTGAAGGGCCTGCAAAAGCTCATCACGAGTTGTTTTCAGTGTATTCGTCCGAATGGAAAGCACCGCAGGCGCATTGTCGAATTCGCAGAGACGCTCTGCGGCGTCATATCCGAAGCGTTTAATCCACTGACGCACAATCCATTCCGGATGAAGTGACGAAAGCGCAAGGTGCTGTGTAGCTTTTCCTTTGCCATCGGGGAAAACAGCTTTTTCAGGATTGCGTACCACATTGCGGAGCACCGCATTTACGAACTTTACGGTACCTGCATTTCCGTATTTTTTAGCTATCTCAACAGACTCGTTGCAGACAGCAGCTGCGGGAACCTTTTCAAGGTACCGCAGCTGATAAATTCCAACGCGCAGAATCGCGCGGATATATGGCTGTATCTTCGAAACCGGTCTGGAAACGTACTGTCTGAGAATCCAGTCCAGCGTACCCATTGCCTTGACCGTACCATACACAAGCTCAGTCATGAAACGGCGGTCAATATCGGAATAATCCCCTTTGCGCAGCTTCTGCACAAGCGCTACATTGGCATAGGCGCCGTTTTCAAACACATCATAAACCACTTCAACAGCGGCGGCGCGTACCTTATCCATTCTCGTTCTCCTCTTTAATCAGCATGGACTCGATTTCGCTGCGCACCTGCTGCATATCAACGTGCGTATTATAGCACGGCCCATTGGGGCGTATATTCATAACCCCCACAGCCGGCAGCGGATAAACATCCTGAATACCGCTGGTAAGGTCCCTTTCACATGCTATAGCCAAAACAGCCTTCGGGCGAATCTTTTTTACTGTCTGACGCGCGAGAGTTCCGCCCGTAACCACGAAGAAATGAAATCCAATCTCTTCCGCCAGCGTCACAAGCGCGCCGATATCGCACTGACCGCAGCGTTTACAGTTCGCCATGGGGTCTCGTGTTATTTTATGCGGACAGCTTGCAAGCTGCAGGCAATGCGGAGTAACCACAAGCAGCTCCTCAGGTCTCACCTTAATGTGCTGATGATGGATAATCTGGTTGCTAACCGCAACAAAGGACCGCTCAATCTTCCTGCGGTCAAAGCCGAAAATCTTTCCCATCATAACCGCAATCGGAAAGAGCAGATTAATCAAAGCGTATGTTTTTCTCTGAAATACGGAAAAAAACGGAACGCCTAAAATCGCTCCGACAATGCCCAGAATCCCAAGTCCGGTAAACAGGAACATGGCAGCAAAAAAACCACCGAGAATAAAGGGCAGATATTCGCTTATTTCCTGCAGGCCGAGAAAGCTTACCCGCCATACGCAGTAAACCAACAGTCCGACGACTATCAGACTCAACGAAAGAAGCGCAATAAAAATACGCTTCTTAGGTCGTTCCATGCTCAATGCTTCTACCATAAAAGCCTCTCATTCCAAAACATCAAAACGCGTATGCTCATCCAAAGCATGGCCGCACACATAATTTGCAGCACTCATACGTTTTTTACCCGGTGCCTGAAGCTCAAGAATCTCTAAAGCTCCGTCACCGGTACCAATCATAAAACCTTTTTTCGTAAGATTTACAACCTCTCCCGGAGCTGCTTCCACCTTTGCGTCAACGCAGCGCGTACGCCAGATTTTGAACAGCTTTCCGTTGAGGGTAGTATACGCACCCGGCCAGGAATCCAACCCGCGGACGAGGTTATGAATCTCCGCAGATGACTTTTTCCAGTCAATCCTTCCGGTTTCTTTTGTAATCATCGGCGCATAATTGGACAGCGAATCATCCTGTACCGTGCGCTCAAGCGTACCATTCTGCAAAGCCTCGATTGTAGATACCAAAAGCTCAGCACCTTTTACCGAAAGCGTATCGTGAAGTGTCTCCAGATTCATATCCGGTGTTATCTCAACAACAGATTTCTGCAGCATATCACCGGTATCAAGTCCGGCATTCATGAACATTGTAGTGACACCGGTCTCCTTCTCACCGTTTATCAGGCACCACTGCATAGGAGCAGCACCGCGGTAACGCGGAAGAAGAGATGCATGCACATTGATACAGCCGTATTTCGGAATATCAAGAATACGCTGTGAAAGAATCTGACCAAAGGCAACCACAACAATAAGGTCCGGTTTTAATTCCTCAAGAACAGGCACGAAATCATCAGCCTTTACCTTAACAGGCTGATAAACAGGAATACCTTTTTCCTGTGCAAATTTTTTAACCGGGCTTGCTACCATCTTCTGCCCACGTCCGGCACGCTGATCGGGCTGGGTAACAACCGCTATAAGGTCAGATATCTCAGCCAGCTTTTCTGCACAGAGAACTGAAAACTCCGGTGTTCCCATAAAAACAGTACGCAATTTTTCCATGTTTAAGACTCCTGACGCAGGCTCTTGGCAATATCAATAAAAAGAATACCATCGAGGTGGTCGAGCTCATGCTGTACGCAACGCGCCAAAAGCCCCTCTGCCTTGATTTTTTTCCGTTTCCCGAAACGATTCGTATACTCGACCGTTACTTTTTCAGCACGTTCGACGTCACCGAAAATATTCGGCACCGAAAGACATCCTTCAGAATCAACAACTGTTCCCTCGCGGGATGTAATCATCGGATTGATAAGCTCAATAAGCCCTTCTCCGATATCAATAACAACTACACGAATCGGTTTTCCAATCTGCGGAGCCGCAAGTCCGATTCCATTGGATTTATACATTGTCTCTGCCATATCATTAAGCAAAGCCTTCAGCTTTGCATCAACCTTCTGTACCGGTGCACATACCTGTTTCAGTACAGGCGCGCCCGCCTTTTTGATGTCCAATAAAGCCATTAACAACTTCCTTTCTACAGAAATATAAACCATATAACTAATCTATTATAACGCCTTAGTTCAAGTTTTGCCACAGGCAAAACTTCCTCAATCAGCGTTTTACGTATATACAAAAAGAGCTGTTGCCATGGCAACAGCCCTTATGATTTTAACCTGATTACTGAAGAAGCTTCAATACACTTGCATTGTTGTGCATGTAGAGCTTCTGTGCAAACATAGCTAATTTGTTCTGGGTATTTGCAGAACTCAGTTCAGTTACTGCCTTTGCAATGTCAAGATCTCCGCTTGTAGACTCAGCACTCATCAAAGACTCAGACTGTGTCGTGTAGTTTGCGGAAGCAAACGACAAGTTCTGCTGCACAGCTCCAATATTGGTTGCTTCATCCAAAGCAGTATTCAATGCAGAATCCACTTTGTCCAAAGCATCCGCAATCCCCTCAGCCGAGGAAAGGTCCAGTGTGGAATTGCCATCTGCATCCGTGAGCCCGAGCCCATGCGACGTCATGTTGCCAAGCTGTACATTCTTATAACCGTCGACACCGGCTACAGTAATCGATGCCGAACCATCCAACAGCTTCTTGCCGTTATACTCTACACTGGCATTGTCATCAATCGTCGCAATCGTTTGGTTAACATTCTTCTGAATTGCTGCGACATCCGTATCCTTATTGGTTCCGTTTGCCGCCTGCAAAATCTGCGAGCGCAGCGAAGACAACGCTTCAACCGTTGAACTTACACCGCCCGCTGCCACATTCAACATGGAGTTCGCGGTCTGCGTATTTCTGTTCGACTGCTCCGTTACGCCAATGCTCGAATTCAAACGAACATTAATCGCATAATCAGAAGGACCATACGATGCAGAAGGATACGCGCTTCCCGTCGAAATCTGTTTTATAAGTGACTGTCTGGTTTTGTCCGTGCTATTTACTTGGTTTAAATAACCCAATCCGCTAATCGCCATCTTTCTCAACTCCTTATGGGTAGTCTAAATCTCCTACCTCACATAACTTTCACTTATATTTTACCCCAAAGGTCATAAACAATCAAGTATAACAACATTAAAAAGCCCGGTGCCGAATGCAGCACCGGGATAGAAAAACATTATGAGTTGATTTTTATTAAATTAAAGACCTGCTACTTTGCGGAGAATATCAGCCTTATCGGTATGCTCCCACGGAAGGTCTACATCAGTACGTCCGAAATGTCCGTAAGCTGCTGTCTGAGCATAAATCGGGCGGCGGAGATTCAGAGTCTTGATGATTCCTGCCGGGCGAAGGTCAAAGTTCTTGCGGACAAGCTCAACAATCTTCGCATCGGATACTTTACCTGTGCCAAAAGTCTCAGCAAAGATAGAAACCGGATGTGCAACACCGATTGCATAAGCAAGCTGAATCTCGCAGCGGTCAGCAAGACCTGCCGCAACAATATTCTTTGCAACATAGCGTGCTGCATAAGCTGCAGAACGGTCAACCTTTGTGGGGTCCTTACCGGAGAATGCGCCGCCACCATGACGAGCCATGCCGCCGTACGTATCAACGATAATCTTACGTCCCGTAAGACCGGAGTCGCCCTGCGGACCACCGATAACAAAATTGCCCGTCGGGTTGATGTAGTATTTCGTGTCATCGCTGAGAAGTTCTGCCGGAACAACAGCCTTGATGACCTTCTCAATCATATCCTTACGAATCTGTTCCTGAGTTACATCAGGATCATGCTGCGTGGAAATGACAATCGTGTCAATAGCGACAGGCTTGCCATCTTCATAAGCAACCGTGACCTGTGTTTTTCCGTCCGGACGGAGATAAGGAACCTCACCGCTCTTGCGGACTTCCGTAAGACGGCGTGCAAGTCTGTGAGCAAGAGCAATCGGGAGAGGCATATACTCTTCCGTCTCATTCGTTGCGTAACCGAACATCATGCCCTGGTCGCCTGCACCGATTGCCTCAGCCTCGTCCTCTTTACCCTCTTTTGCTTCGAGAGCCTTATCGACACCAAGTGCGATATCAGCGGACTGCTCATCGATGGAAACCAGAATGCCGCATGTATTGGAATCAAAGCCATACTCAGCTTTCGTATAGCCGATGTTCTCAACTGTGTTGCGAATGATTTTCGGAATATCAATATAGCACTCCGTCGAAATCTCTCCGACTACGTGGACCTGACCTGTTGTTACGAGCGTTTCGCAAGCAACACGTCCATTCGGGTCCTGTGCCAATATAGCGTCCAAAATGCTATCGGAAATCTGGTCAGCCATCTTATCCGGGTGACCTTCCGTAACAGACTCAGACGTAAACAATAAACGTTCTTTGCTCATGTTTCTTCCTCCTTAAATTTCACGTATCTTCTGCTAAACAAAAAACTCTCTTCCAGACAGAAGAGAGTCATTTTCATTTCTCTCATCTTCTAGGTATCTGCCTATAAGGAATTGGCACCGTTTTGACAAAGTCAATGGTTGCCGCAGCTTCATCGGGCCAGTCCCTCTGCTGCTCTGGATGAGTTGATATTCAGCTTTGTTAGTATGTTAACACATAAATATAAATCCCGTCAATCTATTTCGGTGATTTCCTTGCAAGTCTCTAGGAAAATGTAAAAGCTCCCAGATGCAACCGAGGACATTCTTTTACCTCAATAGCTAGATTTCATGCTCTTTGTACTTTGATTGAATAAATTTGCCATTATCTGCGAATTTATTCAATTCAATCCACGCTCTCCGC
>NZ_CDXDFU010000020.1:0-8833 GCF_978017985.1 Schwartzia sp. (in: firmicutes)
TAGTATTTCAGCTTAATTCCCAATGCTTTCCATGTGTCATAATCAACATCTTGATACGGATGATATTTTTTAGACGCAAAACCGAAAAGCCAATGTCCCGAAGGATATGTCGGAATGTGTGCCTGATATACCTTTGCTACAGGGAAAGAAGTAACAATCTGCTTATGCGCTCTCTGCATTGCATAAGCATCGTTCGCATAAAACGGACTCTCATGCTGATTTACCATGATGCCGTCCTCTTTAAGTGCCCGATAGCAGTTCCCGTAGAACTCGCGGGTAAAGAGTCCTTCACCCGGTCCGAAGGGATCTGTCGAATCCACGATAATCAAATCGTACTCATCTTCATGATGGCGGATAAATTTAAGTCCATCTTCAAAATAAGTATGCACACGCGGGTCATCTAATTTGCCTGCAGTCTGCGGCAAAAACTTTTTGCATGCCGTAACTACATCCTCATCAATTTCGACCAAATCTACAGATTTGACGGAATCGTATTTAACAAGCTCACGGACAGTACCGCCGTCGCCACCGCCGATTACCAGTATGTTTTGCGGATTTGGATGAACACACATAGGTACATGAACAATCATTTCATGATACATAAATTCATCCTTTTCGGTCAGCATTACATACCCGTCAAGAGCCAGTACACGCCCGAATTCCTCAGAATCAAAAATATCAATCCTCTGAAATTCGCTCTTTGCGGTGTATAACTGTTTGTCGACCTTAATAGAAAGCCGAACATTTTCCGTATGATTCTCGGTAAACCAAAGGTCCATTATTTACCGCTTCCTTCCATAACATTGAGATATTCAATATTCATATCTTCCGGACCGGTCATAGAGCAGCCTTTTTTCTTGGCATAACGGATATATTCCAAAATCTGCGATGTTATAAGCTCGCCCGGAGCAAGAATCGGTATTCCCGGCGGATAGCACATAACGAACTCGCTGCAGATTTTTCCTGCTGTCTCAGCAATCGGCAGAGAACGCTTTGGAGCATAAAAAGCCTCCTGCGGCGGACAGCAGACCTGCGGATTGATATATTCCGCTTCGAGCATACCGGAACGGTCCTTGCGGTAATTTCTCCGAATTTCGGAAAGCGCCGCCACAAGACGCTCGATATCCTTTAATCTGTCTCCTACCGATATATAAGCCAAAATGTTGGCAATATCGCCAAACTCCGTCTGTATATCATATTCATCCCGCAAAAGGTCATATACCTCAATGCCTGCCAGACCGACAGAGCGGGTAAATATGGACAGCTTTGTTATATCAAAGTCATAAACGGAATCTCCGTTTACCAGTTCGCGTGAATATGCATAATAATCACCGATAGCGTTAATCTCTTCACGGGCATATTCAACCATTTCAATTACCTTGTCGAATATTTCCTTTCCCCGAAGAGCGAGGTTTCTTCTCGAAATATCAAGACTTGCCATCAAAAGATACGAACCGCTTGTTGTCTGGGTGAGATTTATTACCTGATGGACATAGCCCTCCGATACATTCGGTCCCACCAGAAGCATTGAGCTCTGTGTCAAAGACCCGCCGGATTTATGCATGGAAAGAGCCGCCATATCTGCACCGACAGTCATTGCTCCGACAGGAAGCTGATCATGGAAGTAAAAATGTGTTCCATGCGCTTCATCAGCCAACAGCAGCATACCGTGCTCATGCGCAAGCTTTACAAGTGCCTCAATATTGGAGCAGATTCCGTAATATGTAGGATTATTAACCAGTATTGCCTTTGCATCAGGATTTTCCTTTACTGCCTTTTCAACAGCCTGAAAACTCATTCCCAGGGAAATTCCCAGCGTTTTGTCCATCTCAGGGTCGATATAAATCGGCGTTGCCCCACAGAGAATCAAAGCGTTGATTGCACTGCGATGAACATTTCGGGGCATGATGATTTTATCGCCGCGTTTGCAGGCTGTCAGGATCATTGTCTGAACAGCCGATGTGGTTCCTCCAATCATAAAAAAAGCGTGCGCTGCGCCAAAAGCCTCGGCTGCAAGCTGCTCCGCTTCCCTGATTACAGAAACCGGATGGCAAAGATTGTCGAGCATCTTCATCGAATTAACATCGACGGAAAGACACTTCTCCCCCAAAAACTCTGTTAACTCCGGGTTTCCCCTGCCGCGCTTATGTCCCGGTACATCAAATGGAACAAGACGCAGCCTTTTCATTTTTTCCAACGCCTCAAGAATCGGCGCACTCTCCTGGGAAAGATTTTTCATTCTCTGTTCGAATGTCTCCTTTATTGCCTGCAGGGATTCCGCCCGTCGGCAAAATCCCTGCAGCCCGTTTTTTCGTTCGTTAATATACGTTTCTTCCGCTGAAAATCTCAATCATTTCACGACGAAGGCTGTCATGAATTGCCAGTCTCGTCTTTGGCGGAATCTCATAAATATCCGTATTAAACAGATAATTTTTCAAATCCAGCTCTTTTATGAGCATTCTCGTATGGAAAAGATTTGCCTGATAGATGTTGATATCCATGGCATCATAAACATCAAGAGTCTCCTTCTTGATGTAGTCCTGAATAGAACGCATTTCATGGTCCATGAAAAGCTTTCTGCCTGTAATATCACGTGTGAAACCGCGTACACGGTAATCCATCGTTATAATATCAGAATCGAAGTTACTGATAAGGTAATCCAGCGTTTTCAGCGGAGTGATAGTTCCGCACGTTGCAACATCAATATCTACACGAAAAGTAGCGATACTGGTATCCGGGTGATATTCCGGGTACGTATGCACCGTTACATGACTTTTATCCAAATGCGCAACAACAGCATCCCGCATTGATTTCGGGAGCTTGGTTCCCTTTGTTACGGCAGCCTCTTCTGCAATAAGGAGCGTAACACTGGCACCCTGCGGGTCATAATCCTGCTTCGCAATATTCAATATCTTTGCGCCGATCATTTCGGTGACACGCGAAAGAATCTTTGTTAAACGCTCAGAGTTATACTGCGAATCAATGTATTTGATATAATCTCTTTGTTCACGCTGTGACTTTGCATAGCAAATATCATATATATTAAAGCTCAAAGATTTCGTCAGATTATTAAAGCCATAAAGTTTAAGCTTTTCTTCCAACCGACATACATCCTTTCCCATGTCAATTACAGTGCTGTCTTTACACGCCTATAATTATAAGTAAAGTAATAAGAAAACGCAACAAAAACGATGATTACATTGTATAAAAAAACCGCAATCCTTGTTAATGAAGGATTGCGGGTATAATTACGCTTTTTCGGCCCATCTCAGTTTTGTGGAATGAGCTCTGGGATTTCTAAAGCACTCTTCTTTTGACGGACGTATAACATCTTTTGAGTATTCGCTGTATATTCCCTGTCTGAAATATTCCCTGAATGCCTGCTTGACCATACGGTCCTCTCCTGAATGAAACGTGAGTATCGCGACACGTCCGCCGGGATTCAGCACATCAGGCAAATCAGATAAAAATTCATACAGCACTTCAAACTCTTTATTCACTTCAATCCGCAGTGCCTGAAAAGTCCGGGCGCAGGATTTCTTCACGGAATCCTTAAGCTCCTCCTTCGGCACCTTCGCCTGAATCAGAGCCTTCTCTACCGCTTCGAACAGCTCCTGTGTCGTTTCGATTCTCTTTCGTTTCCCAGTTCTGATTATCTGCTTTGCGATTTCATCAGCAAAGGGCTCATCAGAGTTTTCCTCAAGTATCGAGGAAATTTCATCTTTATCAAGTGTGGCCAGAAACTCCGCAGCCGACTGTCCCTTTTCTGGATTCAGACGCAAATCAAGCGGACCGTTGACCTTGTATGAAAATCCACGCTCAGGGTTATCTATCTGCATTGAGGAAACACCAAGGTCTGCCAAAATAAAATCAAACTTTCCTACCTGCTCGGACAAAGCCTTGATTTCAGAGAAATTCATCTGCTTCACCGTCAGGATTTTATCGTCATAACCCAAATCAGCCAAGCGTTTTGTGGTTTTCTTAATCTCTATCGGGTCAACATCCCCTGCATACAGATGCCCTTCGCCCTTCAGGCGTTCAAGCATACGCTGGGAATGTCCTCCATATCCCAGGGTTGCATCAAAACCTTTCATACCCGGCTTGATGTTAAGAACCTCCAGAATTTCATTCACCATAATGGGGATATGCATTCCTGCGGGAGTACTTCCCTTTTGAATGATTTTTTCGATCTCGTCTCCGTATTTTTCCGGCTGCAGTTCTTTATATTTTTCCGCAAAATGACGCGGATATTTTCCTGCATAGTGCGGACGCCGATGATGTACTCCATCACCCTTCTGCTCTGTCAAAACAAAATCAATCCTTCCACCTGATTAGAGCTTATGCCTTACCGCGGTTTCCGTACATACGGTCATAATACTGCATATATTCACCGCTTATGATATGCTGCCACCAGTCCTTGTGCGACAGATACCACTCAATCGTTTTTTGTATTCCGATTTCAAATTTTGTTTCAGGCTCCCAGCCCAATTCATCATGAATCTTTGTCGGGTCAATAGCATAGCGGCGGTCATGGCCCTTTCTGTCCTCGACAAACTCAATCAAAGACTCAGGTTTCCCAAGTGCCTTTAAGATAATCTTTACAACATCAATATTGCGTTTCTCATTGTGTCCGCCGATATTGAATAAATCCCCGGCCTTGCCCTTGCGAAGTATCAAATCAATAGCCGAACAATGATCCTCTACATAGAGCCAGTCTCTGACATTTTCTCCCGTACCGTAAACAGGAAGCTTTTTATCGTGCAGGGCATTGATAATCATCAAAGGTATCAGCTTTTCCGGGAAATGATAAGGTCCGTAGTTGTTGGAGCAGCGCGAAATGCTTGCAGGAACTCCATAAGTTCTGTGATACGACATAACAAGTAAATCCGCTGAAGCCTTTGAAGCGGAGTACGGGCTGGAGGTGTGCAGATTCGTTGTCTCCGTAAAGAACAAATCCGGACGGTCCAACGGCAGATCGCCATACACTTCATCCGTCGAAACCTGATGATAGCGCTCAATGCCGTATTTTCTGCATGCGTCAAGAAGTACGCCTGTACCCATGAAGTTTGTCTTCAAAAACTGCTCAGGATTTTCAATCGAGCGGTCAACATGGCTCTCAGCCGCAAAATTTACGATGATGTCCGGCTTCTCATTTTCGAACATTTCATAGACAGCTTGGCGGTCAGTTATATCCGCATGAATAAACTTAAACTTATCATTTTTCTGAGCCTCATCCAAGGTCTCAAGATTCCCTGCATAAGTTAAAGCATCATAGCAGATAATCGTATCTTCCAGATGTTTTTTCAGTTCATAATATACAAAATTGCTGCCGATAAATCCGGCTCCGCCTGTGACGACAATTCTCATTTCTTAGACTCCTCGTAGACAAAATTCAAATTTGTTCTCTCGCTGAGCAGTGGGGCATTTTTATCCTTATCCGACAGAACCACCGGTTCTATCTCCCAGTCAACGCCAATCTCAGGATCATTCCAGCGAATATTTCCGTCACACTCCGGCGCATAATAATTGTCAGCCTTGTACTGTACCTCGACATCATCCGTGAGAGTAATAAATCCATGTGCAAATCCCTGCGGAATATATATCTGCTTCTTGTTCTCGGCAGACAGCTTTACCCCAACCCATTTCGCGTACTGCGGAGAACCCTTTCGGATATCCACTGCCACATCAAGAATCTCACCGCGCGAACAGCGAATTAGTTTCGCCTGACACATGGGGTTCAGCTGATAGTGAAGTCCACGCAGTGTTCCTTTCTGTGCGGAATATGAATGATTGTCCTGAACAAAATCCACAAACAGGCCTGTTTCTTCCATTTTGCGCTTGGACCAGCTCTCCATGAACCAGCCGCGGGCGTCACCGAAAACCTGCGGACTCAGAACATAAACACCTTTTAAACTCGTTTCCTCTATATTCAAAACCGGATTCCTCCTCAATAGCCTTTTTCACTTATCATCTGAAGCAAGTACTGTCCGTACTCGTTTTTCTTCAAAGGTTCTGCCAGCTTTTGAACCTGCTCGGCACTTATCAATCCCATGCGATATGCAATCTCTTCAACACAGGCAATTTTAAGTCCCTGACGTGCCTGAATCGTCTGCACGAAAGCAGCTGCCTGCATCAGCGATTCATGCGTTCCCGTATCAAGCCATGCATAGCCGCGGCGCATTTTCTCGACACGGAGCTTTCCTGCATCAAGATACGCCTTGTTTACATCAGTAATTTCAAGCTCACCGCGTGCGGACGGTTTTACGGAACGTGCAATATCCACAATATCAGAATCATAAAAATAGAGTCCCGTCACCGCATAATTGGAACGCGGATTTGACGGCTTCTCTTCAAGACTCAAAGCCTTTCCGCTTTTATCAAACTCAACAACACCGTACCGCTCAGGATCAGCAACATAATATGCAAATACCGTTGCCCCGTCATCCCGTGCTGTTGCATCCTGCATAGCAGACGCCAAATCAGAACCGTAGAAAATATTATCGCCCAGAACAAGTGCACAGCCCTCACCGTTGATGAACTTCTCACCAATCAAAAATGCTTGTGCGAGACCGTCCGGACTTGGCTGAACTTCGTAGGAAACAGATATACCCCATTGACTTCCGTCTCCAAGCAAATCCTGAAAGCTCTGACTGTCCCTCGGCGTAGTAATAACCAGAACATCCTCAATACCCGCAAGCATAAGCGTTGAAAGCGGATAGTAAATCATAGGTTTATCATATACAGGCATGAGCTGTTTGGAAACAACCTTAGTCAGAGGATACAGACGCGTACCTGAACCTCCGGCTAAAATAATACCTTTTTTTATCATCACAAGACCTCCGTTACTGGCAATCTATATTACTATTCTACGAAAAGCTCATATCTCCTGCAAGTTTTAACGTAAAATGAGACTTATTCAGTGGGAGCTTCACCACACGTCAAACCCGGACAAAAAAAGAGGAGGCCTTTAAGGCCTCCAAAAATTTTACATAATGCGACGCGCACCAATGTAGCAGCTGCCCCAGTATTCGCTGTAAAGCGAATCTATTGCAACGCCACGGCTTGATGAAGCGTTGATGAAGTTTCCATCGCTAAGATAGATGCCAACATGAGATGCACCGTAATCATACGTAGAGAAGAATACTAAATCTCCTGTGCGAAGATTACTCATCGAAACCGGAGTTCCGACTTCATACTGTTCGTCAGCCATGCGCGGCAGGTAAATGCCTGCATGAGCAAAAACGTAACGAACAAATCCCGAACAGTCAAACCCGCTCGGTGAAGTACCACCGAACACATACGGAACGCCAATATAATCCATCGCAGTCTGTACGATACGACGGGAATAATAATTGGATCCGCGGCTTACTGCAGGCATGTCTTTACCCAGTAAAGCTGAGTAAGTAGCAGGCCCGACCTGACCGTCGACATTCATCCCATGTGATGCCTGAAACTCTTTTACTGCAGCAACCGTTCCCGGACCGTAGTCGCCATCGGCAACCACATCAAATCCGAGATCAGCCAAAGCACCCTGAATCTCAGCAACATCATTTCCCTGATCTCCCACGCTGAATGACTCAGCACTCGCCAAGGAAAAGCAGCACATGCAAAGCAACGAAACAAAAATGATGCGTACTGCTTTACTCAAAAAGCCACTCCTCTCTCTATTCGCCTACGAGGTTAGCTGTCGGGTTAGGGTAGAGAAGACCACCCTTGTCCTTTCTCAGAGAGAAACAAACAACATTCACCCCAAAAACCTGGTTCCCCCGCTCCTGAGCTGGATTCGGCTTTTTATACAGGCACTGTGCGATATAAGACATTACACCCATGCCCAACTCACTTTTATATAATACGACATAAAAATTAAAATTCCTTCTTTTTTATGTAAATAATTATTAATTTTTTACATATATGAAAGAATTAAAATAAACAGATGCCTGTTTATGGCAGGCATCCGGTATTTTCACGCGAGTACTCAATAAGCCGAGTTCTGTACCGCATAAGCGGCAGCAATCATTTATCTGGACTTGCAGTTACCTGCAAGCTCAAGCGACTCAACCCGGAAGGTTCCGCGGGCCGCATCATCCCTTCCCTATTTGGTCTTGCTCCGCGTGGGGTTTATCAAGCCAGCCAGTCACCTGACTGCTGGTGCGCTCTTACCGCACCTTTCCACCCTTACCGGTTGCCCGGCGGTTTTCTTTTCTATGACACTTTCCCGAAGGTCACCCTTGCTGGACGTTATCCAGCACGCTGCCCTGTGGAGCCCGGACTTTCCTCAAGTGCCTCAAGGACACCAGCGATTGCCTTTCATACTCGCAAGTATAAATTATAGCGCCTTCGTTAAAATACGGCAACAAAAATTACATAAAACTAAAAAAATCCTTCAGCATATCATCTGCAGCAACCTCTACATCCTTTCCTCCGCGCACCTTCCCAAGCTCATCACGAAGATACCCGGCCACCACAGGCACAACAGGCTGCTCCGTTGGAAAATGCCCGGCATCAATCACATGAATACCCAGCTCAACAGCACGCTGCGCATCATGATAACGCACATCCCCGGTAATATAAACATCACAACCCATAAAAGCCGCCTTCTCAATAAACTCCGCACCGCTTCCGCTGCAGAGCGCGGCCTTCTTTATCAGACGCTCACCTGCCCTCACAACACGAATCGAATCAGCCCCAAGGCCCTCCTTCACCCGTGCCGCAAACACATCCAAAGTCACAGGAGCTTCCACCGAGCCAATCCTTCCCAGACTATACACAGCTCCCTTATTTGCAAGCGGATACAAATCATACGCAGGCTCCTCGTACGGATGAGCCTTTACCA
>NZ_CDXDFU010000021.1:0-5749 GCF_978017985.1 Schwartzia sp. (in: firmicutes)
ACATGCCTGAGGGGCTTTGCATGCTTAAACAGGAAACGAAAGCCGCTCTGGAGAAAGGAGCGGCTTTTTTATGATTTATCTGCTGAAATTCGGAGCGAGTTTTATACTGCCTCCGGGCATTTTTTTCGTGCTGCTGCTTCTTTGTGCGGGATGGGTATGGAAGCGCGGAGAAAAACGGCCTGCCGCGGCAATTGCCGGCGTAGTATTTGTCTTTTATCTGCTTTCAACGAGTGTCGTATCTGATGCTTTGGTGCGTGGTCTGGAATCGGAATATCTGCCTCCTGAAAATCCCTCCGGGGATGTTATTGTTATGCTCGGAGGAGGAGCGCTTCTTGATACTCCTGATGTGGACGGCCAGGGGACGCTCTGCTCAAGCCCGGCAAACAGGCTTTTGTCCGTGGCGCGTCTTTACAGAAAGCTTCATGTGCCCATTCTCTTATCGGGAGGACAGGTCTATGCTGATACCGGAGCAGAGGCATGGATAGCACGCCGTGTACTTATCGGGCTGGGAGTGTCTGAAGATGATATTCTGATTGAACCGGAAAGCCTTAATACTACACAGAATGCCAAGTATTCGGCAAAAATTATCAATGAAAAGGGCTTTAAGCAGCCGATTCTTGTGACGTCTGCATTTCATATGCCCAGAGCTGTGTTGTGCTTCAAAAAGCAGGGAATTGAGGTTACGCCGTATCCGACAGATTATCAGGCGAACCTTACGCCCCGGGAGGTGCATTATTCCCGCCTGCGGCCCGAGTCCGGAGCTCTTTCGGCAAGCGCGGTTGCTTTGCAGGAGCGGCTGCGTACCCTGGTGACTGTTTTATTTGAGTAAGAATGAATAGGTATGGAATAGTTTGGAGAAGGTTTTATGACAAAAAATCTTACAGAAGGGAGCCCTGCTAAGCTCATTCTGTTTTTTACACTGCCTCTTATTGCGGGAAATGTGTTCCAGCAGATGTATGCGTTCGTCGATACACTTATCGTCGGACGCTTTCTTGGCGTTCAGGCGCTGGCGGCAGTGGGCTGTACCGGAAGCCTTATGTTTCTCATGATAGGATTTGTTATGGGTACTACTACAGGACTTTCCATATGCACAGGGCAGAGGTTTGGTGCCAGGGACAACAGGGGAGTCAGACGCAGCGCTGCGGCATGTGCGGTGCTTACACTTGGTATTGCCGCTGTTTTGACAGTGCTTGGATGGCTTTCGGCACGGCCGCTGCTTGTTTTGATGCAGACACCTCCGGAAATTCTGGAGGACGCGGTTTCTTTTATCAGCATTATATACGGCGGTTCGGCTCTGATGATGTTCTTTGCCATGCAGACGAATCTTATCCGTGCACTGGGAGACAGTCAGCGTCCGACGTATCTTTTGGCGTTTGGTCTGATCTTAAATATTATTTTTGAACCCATATTTATTATAGTGCTTGGGTGGGGTGTTCCGGGGGCTGCTCTTGCTACGGTGTGCTCACAGGTTGTGGCTAATCTCGTGTGCCTGTTTTATATTTCGAGGAAGGTGTCTGCTCTCTGGATACAGAAAGAAGACTGGAGGCTTACACGAAAGGAGCTTTATAATCATCTCAGAATGGGTATTCCGATGGGCTTTCAGGCATCTGTTATCGCTCTCGGTGCAATAATTCTCCAGGTTGCTCTGAACGGACTCGGGCCTTTGGCAGTGGCCGCGTATGCTGCGGCACAGAAGGTCGATATGGTTGCGGTAATGCCCATGATGTCATTTGGCATGGCAATGGCGGCCTATACAGCGCAGAATTACGGAGCTCATCAGTATGACCGAATCCGTGCCGGCGTGAAGAAATGTGTGATGATGTCCGGTGCTTTCAGTATAGCGGTAGGGGCTTTCAATATACTCTGCGGGCCGTTTCTGATGGAGCTTTTTGTGGGGGAAGGACAGCAGCAGGTTGTTGATTACGGTCAGATGTACCTTGTGGTCAACGGCGTTTGTTATTTTATCCTTTCGCTGCTGTTTATTTTTCGATACACTCTGCAGGGATTGGGGCAGACTGTTGTTCCGACGATTGCCGGAGGAATGGAGCTTATTATGCGTGCGATTGCGGCGCTTGTTCTTGTTGACTGGTGGGGGTATTTCGGAGCCTGTGTTGCAAACCCGATGGCGTGGGTCGGTTCATGTGCGCCTTTGGCTGCAGCGTATCTGTATATCAGAAAAAGTCTGAAGGATTGATAGGAAATAAATGAAAGTTTTCGCAATGTTTTCAAAAAAGAAGGATTTTTTTTTATAATAGCGAATTATCTTAATGGTGTATCATTATTTTGTCAGTTATCTGTGCAGACATGCACGAAATGCATAGAAGCGTAATAAGAGGAGTGAACAGTATGGAACTGAGCAGCAAGGGGTTTGGAGCGTATGACATCCGCGGAATATATCCGGAGGAAGTAAATGAGGAGCTTGCGTATCGCGTGGGAAGGGCGTTCGTGCAGCTCTTTGACGCAAAAAAGGTTGCTGTCGGACATGATATACGTTTATCGGGACCGTCCATTTCCGAGGCCCTCATCAGAGGATTGAATGAGGCAGGCTGTGATGCGGTGGATATCGGACAGTGCGGAACGGAAATGATTTACTTTGCCACGGCCCATCTTAAGTTGGACGGCGGTATTATGATTACTGCGAGCCATAATCCGAAGGACTATAACGGAATGAAGCTGGTGCATCGTGAGGCCCGCCCTGTAAGCAGCGATACAGGCCTGAAGGATATTGAGAAAATCGTTATGGAGGGCTCCTTTGAGCCGGCAGCAAAGATTCCGGGCAGTGTTGAAAAAGTAGATGTACTCGATGATTACATTGAGCACCTTCTTTCATATATCGATGTGGATAAACTCACACCGCTGAAGGTGGTGGCCAATACGGGAAACGGAGCGGGCGGCCCTGTTGTAGAGGCTTTGGCGAAAAGGCTTCCGATTGAAGTTATTCCCGTATATCCGGAGCCGGACGGAAATTTCCCCAACGGCGTGCCTAATCCTATTCTGCCGGATAACCGTGATGCTACGGCTGAAGTGGTCAAAGCGCAGCATGCCGATATTGGAGTGGCATGGGACGGAGATTTTGACCGCTGCTTCCTTTTCGATGAGAAGGGAGGATTTATTGAGGGCTACTACATGGTAGGTTTTCTTGCGCAGGCATTCCTCAAAAAGAATCCGGGAGCAAAGATTATTTACGATCCGCGGCTTACGTGGAATACCATTGAAATTACAGAAGCAATGGGCGGAGTGCCCGTAATGTGCAAGAGCGGACATGCTTTTATAAAAGACCGCATGCGCCGTGAAAATGCCGTATATGGCGGTGAAATGAGCGCTCATCATTATTTCCGTGAGTTCTCCTACTGTGACAGTGGTATGCTTGTGTGGCTTCTGGTCATGCAGCTCCTATCCGAGGCGAAAAAGCCTCTTTCGGAGCTTATGCGGGAGCGCATGGAGAAATTCCCGTGCAGCGGTGAAATCAACAGCCATGTTGAAGACGCGGCGGCAATTCTTAAACGCCTGGAACAGGAATACGGCCCGAAGGGCGAAGTGAATCATGTTGATGGGCTCAGTGTTGAGTTCGATACATGGCGCTTTAATCTGCGCATGTCAAATACAGAG
Source organism: Schwartzia sp. (in: firmicutes) (assembly GCF_978017985.1). Lineage (NCBI taxonomy): Bacteria > Bacillati > Bacillota > Negativicutes > Selenomonadales > Selenomonadaceae > Schwartzia > Schwartzia sp. (in: firmicutes). Next base: position 3,610 of record NZ_CDXDFU010000021.1, read on the forward strand.
CCTGTTATCCGCTTAAATGTCGAGACGAAGGGCGATGCTGCGCTTCTCAAGGAAAAGACTGAGGAGCTTTTGAAAAAAATACGTGCATGAGTGAGGGAATACTAAGGTGCAGAAAATAAGAAAAGCGATTATCCCGGCGGCGGGGCTTGGAACGCGGTTTTTGCCGGCAACAAAGGCACAGCCGAAGGAAATGCTCCCCATTGTGGATAAGCCTGCGATTCAGTTCATTATAGAAGAAGCCATGGATTCGGGGATAGAGGAGATTCTCATAATAACAGGACGCAACAAGCGTTCAATAGAGGACCACTTCGACCGCTCCATTGAGCTTGAGATGCAGCTTAAATCACAGGGCAAATATGACCTGATGAAAATGATTGAAAAAATATCGGATATACAGGTTCATTTCATACGTCAGAAGGAAGCAAAGGGCCTCGGTCACGCTGTCCTCTGCGCAAAGCAGTTCGTAGGAAATGAACCCTTTGCCGTTCTTTTGGGCGACGACCTTGTGGATGCCAAGGTACCGTGTCTTTCTCAGCTGATTGATGTTTATAACGACTTTGGCGGAAGTGTTCTGGGGGTGCAAAGAGTCCCGCAGGACCGCGTTTCAAGCTACGGAATAGTTAATCCCGAGGAGATTAAGCCTAACGTATGGAAAGCGGTGGACCTCATCGAAAAGCCGTCAATAGATGAAGCACCGTCCAATCTGGCAGTTCTCGGCCGTTACGTTTTGGAGCCGGAAATCTTTGAGATTCTTGAGCACACGGAACCTGGACGCGGCGGAGAAATACAGCTTACAGACGCGATCCGCGAGCTGGCGAAGAAGAAGCCTGTGTATGCATACAATTTCTTCGGACGCCGTTACGATATCGGAGATAAAGAAGGTTTTCTTGAGGCTACCGTGGAGCAGGCATTAAAACAGCCGGAGCTTCGCGACCGTTTTATGGCATATCTCGTAAAATCCATCGGACCACTGCTTTTGAAAGAGGTCTCCAAAAAGGAGGAATAGGTCATGTGCCTTTCGTTGGCATCGGGGTTTAAGTTTGATTACACGAACCTTTTCGGAGAAGGAAAGGTGACTAAAGAGGACATAAATGAACTTCGTCCCGACATTGAAAGGGCACATGCTGCGGTCATGCACATGCGCGAGACCGGAGAGGTGCGCGGTCATCTGTCAAAGGACGGCGCGCCTGAAAAGGTCTTGTTTACACAGCTCCCACATATTAAGGCGGGTAATCTCAATTCTCCTGAATCGATTGAACGTCTCAAAATGTTTGGGAAAAAAGTGCATGATGAAGCCGATGCGGTGATTTCCTTCGGCATAGGCGGTTCTTATCTCGGCGGGCGTGTTCTGTTTGACACGGCCTGCGGAGAGTTTTGGAACCTCAGAACGAAAAAACAACGCGGGGGCTGGCCTGAGTTCTGGTTCAGCGGAAACAATATTGATCCGCTTCGTACAGGAGATTTGATTGAGCATATACGGTTCTCTGCCGAAAAGAAAAAGACACATGAAGGCGGTAAGCTTTCGGTGCTTTTGCTTGTGATATCAAAGTCAGGAAGCACCTTTGACACCATGTCGGCTTTCATGGTCGTGTTAAATGAGCTGGACAAGGCGGAAAACATTGATGTCAGCGTGGTGGCTGTGACAGATCCTTCCACGGAGAAGCCAACGCTTCTGAAGAAACTTGCGGAGGAACGCGGGTGGGAAACCTTTGCAGTGCCTGATGGCGTGGGCGGAAGGTTCTCGGTGTTTTCAGAGGTCGGGCTTGCGGCGGCCTGCTGCTTTGGCTTTGATATTGAACAGTTCCTTGCAGGGGCACGCGCCATGGATGAGGCGTGTAAAACCCCGGAGCTGTTTGAAAATCCTGCAATGCTGAATGCAGTGCTGAAGTTTATTGCGTCTGAAAAGTATGGACGTGACATAGAAGTCCTTATGCCCTATGGGGATTATCTGAAGTCTTTGGCAGAATGGTATATTCAGTTGCTTGCGGAATCCCTGGGAAAGACTTACAATCGTAAGGGTGAAAAGATTTATTATGGGAGAACCCCGATAGTTGCGGTGGGAACCACAGATATGCATGCGCAGACTCAGCAGCATCAGGAAGGACGGCTTAATAAAGTAGTCCAGTTTGTGCGTGTTGAG
>NZ_CDXDFU010000022.1:0-20015 GCF_978017985.1 Schwartzia sp. (in: firmicutes)
GACCTACGGCGATGCAATTACAGGCAACGGAGTCACAGTCACGAACAGCCTTGCGGGCATGACGGACGCTAAGGGCGCAGACCTGAGCACAGCCTTCACAGATACGTTGGATGCATCTGCACTTTTGGCAGGCTATACGCTCACCTCAGATGGTTTTGCATCATTGGCATCGGTTGCTGACTACGATGTTAAAGCAGAGGCTTCCAACAAAACCGGATACGGTCTTGAGTTCAAAGACGGAAAGCTGACGGTTAATCCGAAGGATGTTAATCTTAACTACGGCGGATATGAAATTGTCGACAGCCGGATTAAGGTTCTGGATGGTACTCCTTCCTACGATTCTCAGATTGTAGACGGAGATACTACGGCTCCGAAGGTATCCTATGGTACGACGGGACTTGGTGACGGATTGTCCTATGGCGTTGACTACTACGTAAACGGAGAGAAGATTTCCAACGGAGATACGGTAGGAAATTACCGCTTCAACTACGACGATTCGGTTGTCATCAGACTTGATAATCCTGAGAACAAGAGAGTACAGACGCTGGATATGATGAAGATGGCAGCTGCACTCAAGGGCAATGCTGATTTCGATTTGGATTTAAGTAATGCAGCTGTTGAAGGCGTTGAAAAGGTTGTAGGCCTCATGGACGGACAGCTTCCGGGCTTCAAGGTTGTAGGTCAGAACGTGGTTCCGTGCGGTGTATTCGAAATATCTACGACTCCTGATGCTGTAAAGGTAACACAGAAACCGGCAACAGCAGGGGCAACGGCAGCAGAGCCGGAGCGTGGCGCAAATCAGTATCGTGAGCTGTCGAAGATGCTTGACACTGTGGATGGTGCAGCAAACTTCACACTTACGTATAACGGATCCCGCTTCCAGATTTATCCGGACGGGAAGGACGCACAGGCGCTTCTTGCAAAGGGTGAGTCCGAGGGCAACGTAAACGTTGCTGCGGCAGCACTTCTCTCTGCATTCAAAGAGATGGGCTTGTCTCTCGAGGACATGGATGCTATCTATGTTCACATGGATAAGGACAACACAGCTCTTTACAACTAAAAATTATCAAAAGAAAAGCCTTCTCCCGGTGGAGAAGGCTTTTTTGCGTTATTTCCGCAGTGTCACATCATCAATAACTGTTCCGTCGGGAAGAAAGCATTGAAAATGCAGGGTGTTTTCCGATGCTTCCAGGGTGAGGTAGTTATCCGTTTCAGGCTGCGGAGCGACGGTTTTATCCAGCGGGTGGTCAATCCAGAGGTCGGGGTAGCGTACGTTTCCTGCTACGCCTGTGAGGATGTAGTAGGGGCCGTGGCTGCTTGGCTCGAAGTTATACAGATGACCGCGGTTTCGGTAGGTGTGAAGGTGCGCTGTCAGTACCACGTCAACTCCGTATTTGTCGAAGATAGGCATGAATCCGCGCCCCACGTCCTCGGAGATTCCGGGGATGCGCTCGGGACGTTTTTTGATGCCGTATCTCAGCACGTCGCGGTGGAGAAGAACAATCTTCCATTTCTTCTTTGATGCGGCAAGGTCTTTTGGCAGCCATTCCAGCTGCTCGTCGTAAATGCCTTCCCTGAAGTCATTCAGTTCGTCCCACTGTGTATTGACTACGGCAAAATGCACGTCGCCGTAATCGTAGGAGTAATAGTGGCGGTTGAACTCCCTGCTTCCGTTTTCCGGAAGGTCGAATAGCTTCAGATATGCTTCGGGCCAGCGTGTTTTCCAGTCCAGTGTATAGGTTTCGTGGTTTCCCATGATGGGGGCGAAGGGGATGCTGCTTATCATGCCGTCAACGCCCGTAAGCCATTGGTTCCACTGGTTATGGTCTTCGCCGTTGTCCACGAGATCACCCATGTTGATGAAAAAGTCTGTATCGGGATTCCTTTTCCATGCGTCCTGTGCCACGTCGCGCCATGTGACATAGCCGTCGGAGCACTGGGTATCGGGGAATATGAGCGCTTTGAAGCTTTTTCCGCTGTCTGTTTTAAGAGGCATCCATTCTGTGCCGCTGTCCTTTGCGATGATGCGGTATTCGTAGGAAGCACCCTTGGAAAGTCCTTCGATGTGGGCGCTGTGGAGATAGATATCCTGCCCGTCGTCTGTATAGTGTTCGTTTGACGCGGGAACGGAAACATATTCCTCTCCGCCTGCGGCGCGCCAAACCACCTCAGCACCATCCTGTTCATAGGGGGAATGCCACATGATGGTGCGGGAGGTCTGACTGTCCTTGGTTATAATCTGCCTGATGTAATCTGCATCAAGGGAGGTGTCTCCTGTAAGGGTTTTTACCGCCTTTCTGAGAGGCTTTGCCGCGTTTTCTACTGCGGCAGGAGTCCCTGAAAGTGCGCAGCCTCCTGCAAGAGCTGCCAGCGCGCTGCCTGCGATGGTCAAAAATTTACGCCGTGAAATGGGACGCTGTATATCTTTCATCATAATGTCCTTTCTTAAATAAAACGTCTGATTCTCTACTATCATTGTAAAGAATCAGACGTCAAAAGTCGAATACCTGTTATGAATTTTAATCTATGCTTCATAAGCATTATTTGTGCAGTATTATGTGGTCGATATCAACTCCGCTGGGAAGGTAGCAGGTGAAGGAAAGGGTGCGGCGTGTTGCCTCCATGGTGAGATAGTTGTCAGTCTCAGGCTGGGGCGCCATTACCTCGTCCAGGGGTGCCTGAGGAAGGTTGTAATAGCGGCAGTCCCCTGAGAGGCCTGTATTTATATATATCGGCCCGTTCCTTTTGCTGTTCTTGAAATCGTATATGTGGTCTCTGCGGCGGTAGGAATGTATGTGGCCGTCGAGAACGGCATCTATGCCCAGCTCATCGAAAAGAGGCATGTAGCGGAGGCCGACGTCGGAGAATTTCGGCGGACGCACGTCGTAGTTGTAGATGTCGCGGTGCATGCAGACCACATTCCAGGGCTTTGTGGATGCCTTGATATCGCGGCGCATCCAGTCCGCCTGCTCCTGAATTATTCCTGTCTTGAAGGAGTTCAGCTCATGCCATACTGTGGACAGCATGATGAAATGAACGGGGCCGTAGTCGAAGGAATAATAAAAACGTGGAAATTCGCTGCTGCCGTTGCCGGGAACATCAAAATAGTTAAGATAGGCGTAGGGCCAGCGTATATCCCAGTTGATGTCGTAGGTTTCGTGGTTGCCGACGATGGGAGCCAGGGGAAGATGCTCCTGAATGCCGTCCATGGCGGTGAACCAGTCATCCCAGTGCTGATTGCTTTCGCCGTTGTCTACCAGGTCGCCAAGAAGGAGAAAAAGGTCCGCGTCCTGATTGCGAAGGGAAGCCGCCAGAGCGATACGCCGCCATGTGATGTAGCCGTCCTCACACTGGGAGTCCGAGGCTATGATTGCCTTGCAGTGGGTGCCTGTATCTGTTTTCAGAGGATACCAGTCGCTGCCCTTTTTGCCGTTCATGATGCGGTATTCATAGCTTTTACCGGGGGAGAGTTTTTTTATTCGTGCGGTATGAAGTATGAGAGGAACGCCGTCGTCCACGAAGTAATCAGCTGTGGCATCAACGCGGTGCTCTGCAGATGTTCCTGCTTCGCGCCATACGGCGTGAACGTCGGAGCCGTTTTGGTTTGACTGCCACATGATTGTGCGTTCGTGCATGTTGTCGCCTGCGACAATCTGGCGCGGAAATCTCATGTCAACTGCGCCGTAGTATGCGAAAGCCCTTTCCAGCGGGGAGAGAAATGTCCCTGCAGCAGTGCCCAGCAGCGCACGCAGACTCAGTTTCATAAAATTTCTCCTGGATATCGGAGTGGATAAATATTTCATTAAATTTAGCCACCTGTTCTTTTGGGGATAATGTATATACATTTATTTTATCATATGTCTGCAAATTAGTAGGGACTGCATGGTATAATTATACTTGTATGTTGCATTGACAGAATAGAGGAGGGAATATCATGAATCAGTTCACGTTTTACACTCCGACAGAAATTTTTTTCGGCAAGGGTGCCGAGGAAAAAACAGCAGAGGCTGTTAAGAAACACGGCGGCAAACGCGTATTTATTGTGTTTGGCGGTGGAAGCGCAAAAAAGAGCGGGCTTTTGGACCGCATTGAGGAAGATTTGAAAAAAGCAGGCATTCCCTTTGAAGAATTTGGCGGCGTTCAGCCGAATCCGACTGTTGCGCACGCACGCGCAGGCGTAAAGGCAGCGGCAAAGTTCGGCGCGGATATGATTCTGGCTGTGGGCGGAGGAAGTGTCATTGATACCGCAAAGGCTGTCGCTCACGGCGCGTCGAATCTTGATACGGATATTTGGGAGTTCTGGTCCGGCAAAAAGACGGTGGAGCGTTCTATGCCGGTGGGTGCTGTGCTGACGATTTCCGCGGCAGGCAGCGAGACAAGCAACTCGGCTGTTCTCACGAATGAGGAGACCGGGAAGAAATGCGGAATCAATACGGATTTCAACCGTCCGGCGTTCGCAATCATGAATCCCGAGCTTACATATACTATTCCGCGCTATCAGCTCGCCTGCGGCATCGCGGATATAATGATGCATACCCTTGACCGTTATTTTACGCATGAGACGGGCAATAATTTTACGGACCGTGTGGCAGAGGCACTGCTTAAAAATGTTATTCATTATGCCCGCATTGCCATGACGAATCATAAGGATTATGAGGCAATGAGCGAGATTATGTGGTGCGGAAGCGTTTCGCACAACGGTTTCACCAGTCTCGGACGTACTATGGATTTCGGCGTTCATAAGCTGGGGCATGAGCTCAGCGGAAAGTTCGGCGTGACACACGGCGCGTCCCTTACTACCATGTGGGGAGCGTGGGCACGGACGGTATATATGGATGCTCCTGAGCGTTTCGCGCAGTATGCGGAGAACGTGTGGGGAGTTTCCGTTGGAACGGTAGAGGAGCGCGCACGCGCAGGTATACGCGAGACCGAGGAGTTCTGGAAGAGTCTCGGTCTGCCTCTGGGATTCAAGCAGCTGGGTATCGGCGTACAGGACGAGGAGATGCTGGAGTATCTTGCGGATATGTGCACGGATTACGGCAAAAAGACGGTAGCTTTCTTCCGTCCGATAGACAGAGCGACGGCGCTTGAAATGTACCGTTGTGCAAATCACTGAGGTGATATATATTATGCGGCAAATTACCGGCTGGGCGGCAGGAATAGCTCTTTCTGCGGCGTTGATGGGACTTCCTGTGGGGCAGGCAGCAGCCGCGGTGGAGAAGCCGTCCCTTGCCGTGCTGCCTTCGACACCTTCTTCCGTGCATTCGGCGCGGGTGGATAAGGTGCGGCTGACGTGGGACTATTACAGGGATGCGGTGCGTTACCGTCTTGAGATTTGGGACAGCCCTGAGAAAAAGAAAATTTTATACCGTAACGAGTGGGTCTGTCTGCCGGGGCGTGAGATTGAGGTGAGCTCCTTCAGAAAGGACAAGTCGCTTTCCATGGATTCGATTGCGTGGACTGTTACGCCGTTGAACCGTGAGGGAAAGGCGATGTCAGCTCCGTCGAAGCCGCAACTGCTGAAGGATGCGGAGATACGCCCCGAAGCACCGAAGGTCATGACGGAGTACGACAGGATGGGAGATGCTCCGATTTATCTTGTGTACGCATGGCTTGCTGTTCCGAATGCATCAAGCTATGAGGTGGAGCTGCGGCGCGTAGGTGAAGACGGACGCATGGGTGAGCGTGTACGCCACCTGTACGCGTACGAAAATATTGTTTACGACGAAAATCCGCTGCTAACGGCAGGAAAATATATGTGGCGCGTACGAGCCCTTGATGAAAGCGGACGGCGCTACAGCGAGTGGTCGAAGGGGCAGGCTGTCACCGTTGAGGGTGAGGTAAAATACGCGGCGCTGGGAGACAGCATTACTCACGGCGGCGGAGCCATATCAACCCCTCCATGCACGAGGCAGTACAACTGGGAATCCTACACGGGACAGGTTTTTGTAAAAAATCTCGGCTGCAGTGGAAATACTACGGCGGATATGCTGGAGCGTTTTGAAAGGGATGTTCTTCCCTTCAGTCCTGCGGTGCTGGTTATTTTTGGCGGAGTGAATGATTTCCGTGACGGGGTTTCAGGTGAGTCAAGCGTTGCGAATCTGGCGAGAATGAGAGACATGTGCCACGCGTACGGTATCACGCCTGTATTTGTAACTGCTACACCTATACGGCCTGATTACATGCATGCAATGGAAGAAATGGAGCCTGCAGCACCGTACTGGAGAAACGGACAGGAGACAATAAACGAGTGGGTCCGTCAGCAGGAGTACCATGTGGATATTGCCGAGGCTCTGACCGATGAAAACGGAGAGCTGCGCAGCGATTACACAAGCGACGGCCTTCATCCTGACGCGGAAGCAAAAAAGATAATAGGCGAAGCAATAGGAGCGTATTTGAAGGCGCATTTTGAATGATAAAACGAGATAGATTGGAGCACGATGGCTTTAATCTATCTCGTTTTATCATTGCTTATGGAGCATATGTTTGATATAATGGCGTCAGGTGCTGCTAGTACGGCGGCGGTTAAATCTTACCTCGGAACCGAGATGACAGCCTATGACGCTATATGATTTTTTATCGTTGGTGTTCTTGGTTGCTGTTTGCATTATTGCGTTAAGAGCATAGAAAAAACCGCCCCTTAGTTTGAGAGCTAGAGCGGTTTTTTCATCACTTTAACTTGAGGCTAACCGTTGCCGGCAGTACCTCTTTGTGTTTATTATAACATTTACCGGTAAAAAAACAAGGAGCCGCTTATGCGGCTCCTTGTTTGTATTCTTTTTAGCATATAGGCATTGACTTATGTTCCTTCATTCGCTGGAGCACCGTTACGGAGCGCTGCAGCTCTGTGCGGAGGTGGCGGTTTAGATATGCCTTGAAATCCGCGCCTATAAAATATGCTTTACTGCCTGCGTCCGTGGTGAACTCTTTGCAGCGGACAACATCTGCAGGGATGGAAAGCTCGTCCATATACGGAAGGTCTTTGATGGTAACATCGAGAAGACTGCACGGCTGAATAGGTGTGTCTGATATGAAGCTGAGTCCTGTTACACTTAAATCAGTTGTAAGCACGCCTGTAGGTTCGGTCATTTCGCCGTGCTCTCCCTGTACGCGTATGCACAGAGGCAGGATTGTTTCCAGTCGAAAACAGCGGCGGCGGTTTATTCCTTCGTTTTCATCTGCTGATAAATCCATGATTTCATCAATGGCTAGAGCAGTTTCTGCCGGCATTGGAGCTGCCTCCCTTCATAAAAGATTGTATAAATGTAACTCGATTTGCACGTTTTCGGGTAATTTAATAATACCTTTATCCTATATTTTTGTCAAGTGAGGAAAAGAGGCAGATTATTCTATACCTATAGGCCTATTACCGGTCCTCCGGCTGAAGGATATCCTCTACGCTGCGGGCTGAAAGGTAAAACCACAGCGCGCAGAAAAGAAGGAGAAAACCGGGGATAAGAAATACTCCGGCAATGCCCGTAATGCCTGTGAGCGTGCCGCCGAGGAAGGCGCCGGAGGATATACCCACAAACTGCGCGGCCTGATTGAGCCCGTATATGCGGCCGAGATAATCCGACGGCGTGTAGCGGCGGATCAGGGCGTTTACGGACGGAATGAGTCCCGCTCCTGCTATGCCGGCAAGGAAGCGCAGTATTCCAAGCTCGAGGGGTGTTGATACGAAGGCCTGCGGAAGGAAGCAGAGTCCTGCCGCAATGAGGCACACGAAAAGCACCCGTGCCGCGCCTATGCGGTCTGACAGCCTGCCGAGAGGTGATGCGGAGATGGCGCTGGCAATGCCTGTGGCAGCGAATACTGCTCCTGCTATGAGCGCGATATGACTGCTTTCGGGTATCAGCGCGGAAATGTAAATTGTAACAATGGGCTGTATCGTGTTGAGCGAGAACTGAAGAATCATGGTCGTCACAAAGAGCCCGATTATAAGACGCGGCTGCGGAAGCTCACGCCAGACTGTCTTCATTGGAACAGAAGCGGCCTGAGGCTTCGGGTGGAAGGTCTCATGGATAAAGAAAAGGGCGAGGAAGCCGAGGAAGCACCACGCGCTGACTATGAAGAAGGCTTCTCGGCAGCTCCACTGCTCAATGAGAAAACCGCCGATGAGAGGCCCTACAAGCGCACCTGTGACCTGCGAGGTGAAGAAAAGTCCCAGAGCCCAGCCCGAACGGTTCTTGGGAGTCTCCTGGGCTACGAGAGGTATAGCCGCGCCGAGGAATCCGCTCATGGCACCCTGGAAGAGACGCAGTATAAAAAGCTGCTCGGGGGACTGCGCGAAGCCGAAGCCCAGCATTATGACGGCAAGCCAGCCACTTGCGCGGAGAACCATGGGCTTTCTTCCGAAACGGTCGGAAAGACGGCCCCATATGGGCGCGGATATGGCGAGGGTTACGAAGTTTATCCCGAATATAAGCCCTGCCCAACGGGCTGTTTCTGCTTCACCCTCCACGCCCATCTCCGCAAGATAAAGCGGCAGCATAGGCGCAAGCTGGCTCATGCCTATGGATACTATAAAGCATGACAGACAGCAAAGATAAAGATTCTTTTTCCATACAGGCATGAGACCACCTCCTTTGTACCTACTATGATAGCATAATTTTTCTTGCAAAGGGGTTCATCTAATGATATAATAATTCGGTCGAGTCAGGTTTGAATTTATGTTTGAACCTTCCCTGCTCCCTGGAGAAAGGGGGCCAAAGTCCAAAGAGGAGGTGATTTCGTGAGAAAGTACGAAGTCATATTCATCGTTAAACCGCTGGAAGAGGAGGCAACGAACGCTGTTATCAGCAAGTTCGCTAACCTTATCAAAGACAACGGCGGTACGATTGACAAAGAAGATCGCTGGGGCAAGCGCAAGCTCGCTTACACGATTAAAGACTGCGCAGAGGGTTTCTACTGCCTGTTCTACGTATCGTGCGAGCCTGAGTGTGTAGCTGAGTGCGACCGCGTTATGAAGCTTACAGACGATATCCTGAAGCACATGATCGTAAAGTCGGAAGAGACTGAGTCCGCTGCTGAAGAAGCACCGGCAGAGAGTGAAGAATAAGTCAGGAGGGTCAGGCCATGAATAAAGTGATTTTGATGGGCCGGCTGGCGCGCGACCCGGATGTACGTTCTACGCAGAGCGGTAAATCCGTCGCACGCATGACAATCGCTGTAGATCGTCGTGTAAGCAGAAATGCGCAGCCGGGTCAGCCAACGGCAGATTTTTTGAATCTTGTCGCTTGGGAGCGTTTGGCAGAATTCTGTCAGAACTACCTGCGTAAAGGAACAAAAATTCTTGTCGAGGGACGGCTCCAGTCCAGAAGCTATGAGGCTCAGGACGGTTCCAAACGGTATGTTACCGAAGTCAGCGTCTCGGATATCGAGTTTGCTGAGTCTAAATCACATGATTCGAGCGGCGGTCAGACGTTCGGAGGCGAGGCGTTCGATGCTCCGCCGTCCGCAGGTCCGCAGCAGGCCTTCGGAGGCCCGGTTTCTGACGATGATATTCCGTTTTGAAGGAGGAATGAATCGTGATCAGACGTGATAGAGGCAGACGCCCGCGCAAGAAGGTTTGCAGCTTCTGCGTAGACAAGGTTGATCATATCGATTATAAGGACGTTGCAAAGCTCCGCCGGTTCATCACGGAGCGCGGCAAGATTTTACCGCGCCGTATTTCCGGCAACTGCGCTAAACACCAGCGTCAGGTAACGGTCGCAATCAAACGTGCACGCAACATTGCACTTTTGCCGTTCACCGCAGAATAACTTGGCAAAATTCTTTTGCCGCGTTGAAACGCTGACAGAGGAAGTTTTGCTTGTGGCAAAACTTGAATTAAGGCGTTATAATTTCGACATTAAAAGAAGAGTCTTCGGGCTCTTCTTTTTTTTGTTCCGTTTTTGCTTTATACTTATATAGAAAGTAATTCGTACAAATTTGGAGGAAGAAGATGGCACAGCAGGAAGCGGCGCTCAAAATAATATCGGATGAGCGGTCCTCACGGATGAAGCTGTTTGCCGGAGGTACTCTCGTGGGAGCTGCGACAGGGGCAGTAATTGCATTCTTTCGCGGAGCGCTGGAGTATTCGGAGGATCTTCGCCAGTATCTTGAGGAGTTTTTGCATGATTACGGCGCTTTTGGCTATGGAGCATGGTTTGCGGCACTTGTTCTTGCTGCGTTGATACTGAGCCGTATTGTCGCCTATGAGCCTATGTCAACGGGCAGCGGCATTCCGCAGGTAAAGGGGATTTTACTGGGTGAGATGCGCATGCGGTGGCTGTCTGTGCTTCTGGCGAAGGTTTTCGGCGGCATACTTGCCATCGGTGCGGGCATGTCTCTGGGACGGGAAGGCCCAAGCGTACAGATTGGCGCGTGCGTGGGACAGGGAATCAGCGAGCTTCGCGATAAACCGCGTACTGCAATGCGTCTTTATCTTACCGCAGGCGCGGGCGCAGGACTTGCGGCGGCGTTCAACGCGCCTCTTGCGGGTGTTATATTCTGCCTTGAGGAGCTGACAAAAAGCTTTTCTCCTCTGGTGCTCATGGCGACAATTGCCGCGACGGTGACGGCGACTGTGGTTACTCAGTTCGTTTTCGGAGGAGGCCCTGTTTTTCATTTTCCCGAGCTGTTGATGCTGCCTTTGGGAAGTATCTGGCTTATGATTCCTTTGGGCATTGCTGTAGGGCTTCTTGGAGTTGGCTTCAATAAGGGACTTTTTTTCAGCCTTGATGCTTATGGGCGTGTTCCAAAGGGCATTGTACGTCCTTTGATTCCGCTTTTTGCCGGAGCGGGGCTTTTCCTTGTTTTGCCGCAGGTATTGGGCGGCGGAAACCGTCTGGTGGATTCCCTGGTGGCTCATCCTGAGCCGCTGTCTTTTCTCATAATCCTGCTCGTCGTTAAATACGCGTATACGATGCTGTGCTTCGGCTCCGGTGTGCCGGGCGGCATTTTTCTTCCAATGCTGGTGCTGGGTGCGGTTGGCGGCTCTTTGTGTGCTGTTTTTGCAGAGACGGTGGGGCTTTTAACATCGGAATACGCTGCGAATTTTATCGTGTTCGGCATGGCAGCGTATTTTGCTTCTGTAGTAAAATCTCCTGTCACGGGGAGTATCCTCGTCATGGAGATGACAGGCTCCTTCGAGCATCTTCTGGCTTTGATTCTTGTTTCTGTTTCGGCGTATCTGACGGCGGACGCGCTCCACAGCCAGCCGGTATATGACGCGCTTCTTTTGCGCTCGCTGAAGAAGAATAAGCAGATTTCAGAAAAGCTTACAAAGCACCGCTCGGTGGTTGAGTTCAGCATTGCCGAGGCGAGCCGTATGGACGGTATGTATGTCAAGGATTTCCCCTGGCCGGTGGACAGCCTTCTCGTCAGCATTCAGCGCGGCGAGACGGAGATTACTCCCCACGGCGTTGTAAAGCTTCAGGCGGGGGATTTAATATATGTTCTGGTTGAAGACAGGGAGATTGATACAATTCGTAAAGCAGTCGAATGAAGGAGGAAACGGTATGAAACAGCGCATTGTATGGATTCTTTTGGGCATCATGGTGTTTATGAGCAGCATCGCAATGGCGGCTCCTGCTGGGGAGCCTGCGCCGGGCAGCCGCATAAAGGAGCTGCTGGCTGAATGGCACAAAACGGACAGGACACCGGCAGGCGGAGCAGGGATTTCAGGCAGGGTAGGTCTTGTATGGCAGCCACGAATTGATGATGGAAAAGATATGTCCGAAGGAGCAAAGCTGCCGGGGATTAATGTAGCTTCTCCCTGCTGGTTCAGGATTATTTCCGAGGATGGAACTCTGGGCGACGCAGCGCTTTCTCCCGATAAGGATTACGTGAAGAACGCGCAGAAGAGAGGCTACAAGGTCTGGGCACTTGTCTCAAACAGCTTTGACCCGGATATGACTCATATCCTGCTTCATAATCAGGCAGCGTGCAACAGGGCTGTTTCTGAAATCGTATATGCAGCAAAGGAGTACAAGCTCGACGGAATAAATCTGGATTTTGAGAACATGGAGGAAGAGGACAGGGATGCCTTTTCAAAATTCGTTTCAAAGCTGGGAGCAGCTCTCCACAAGGAGGGAAAGACATTTTCAGTTGATGTGACATTCCCGGGAGGAAGCCCAAACTGGTCTCTCTGCTACGACCGTGCGGCAATCGCGGCAGAGGCGGATTATGTCATGGTAATGGCATACGACGAGCACCCGAGCGGTTCGAAGACATCGGGCTCGGTGGCTTCCCTCAGCTGGGTTGAAAACGGCGTTCAGGCTATGCTCAGAGAGGTTCCTTCGGATAAGCTGGTCCTCGGAATGCCGCTTTATTCACGTATATGGACGGAGTCTGACGGAACGGTTTCGGATGTTGAGACTCTTTGGATGGCACAGGCGGACAGGCTTGTGAAGGAAAAGAAGCTTGCACGCGTATGGGACATGGACGCGGGGCAGTATTATTTTGAGTATAAAAAGGGCGGGCGTACATGCCGCGTATGGCAGGAAAATGCACGCTCCATCGCGCTGAAGGCGGCACTTATCAGCCGTTATGACCTTGCGGGCGCGGCACTCTGGCGCATGGGCTTTGAGACAGATGATGTCTGGCCTGTACTGGCGGCAGAGCTTGAAAATTCACAGAGATAAGGGGAACGGTAAATGACACGCGAAGAACATCTGGAAGCCATAAAAAAGGCAGACCATGAATATTATGACCTCGATATGCCGACGCTCAGCGACGCGGAGTACGATGCTCTCAGAAAGAGCTATATCGAGCTTTACGGAGTGGAGGACCTTGACTATACACCCGGCGGAGTCAGCGGAGAGTTCACATCTTTCCATCACACGACACCGGTTATAAGTCTCGGAAAGGTAAAGGCAGGAGAGGACGAGAAGATTCTCACGGGAATCAAAAAGCTGTGGCCTGCTGTTTTGGAGCCGAAGCTGGACGGGCTTACGGTGGTGGCCTATCCTGATGAACGCGGAGTCTGCCGCTTTGTAACACGGGGAAATGGTGCTGACGGAGAGGTTCTTCCGAATTTTATTGCAAAATATGAAGGAAAGCCTGTAAACCGCACCGGATATCCTGTACGCGGAGAGGTTTTTCTGACACGGTCGGCGTTTGATGCAATTGTTGCGGAGCAGGAGGCGGCAGGGGAGGAACCCTTCCGCCAGATCCGCAACGCTGCCGCGGGAATACTTCGGAGCAAGGAAAGAAGCCCTTACATAGATAAGCTGAGCTATCTCTGCTATGACGTGGTGGGACTCGACGTGGCCGAGGGCGAAAAGATGGAGCGTATCGAAAAGGATACGGATTTTGACTGCGTGAAAATTTATTCCTATGAGACGCCCGAGGAAACAGCAAAGGCTATTCAGCCCCTTTACGACGGAATAGTGGAAGCGGGGGCATTTCCTATTGACGGAATAGTAATCAAGACACAGCAGCAGGACAGCCTTGCGCGGTTCGGCTCCACGGGACATCACCCGAACAATGCTCTGGCGTGGAAGGCAGAGACGGACAAGTTCATGACGATTCTACGTGCCGTTAACTGGCAGGTGGGACGTCAGCGCGTAACTCCTGTGGCTGTTGTGGACCCTGTAGCGATTGACGGTACTACTGTTACTCAGGCTAGCCTGGCAAACCCGGGAGTCATAAGAAAGCTGGGGCTGAAAATAGGCGCGGAGGTAACAATCCACAAAAGCAATGAAATCATACCTCAAATTTTGTCTGTAGTCACGGAGGGCACGGAAAAGATAGCCTTCCCTGAGCACTGTCCTGCCTGCGGCTCTGACCTCAGAGAGGAAAACGAGCAGCTTTTCTGCGATAATCCCTTATGCGCGGAGAAGCTGGCGCAGGGAATCGCGTATATTGGAAGCAAAAAAGTGCTGGATATAGAGGGCATGTCCATTGAGACCGCAAGAAAGATCGTTGCGGCATATCCTGAGCTTGTGCGGGAAAAGCAGAATTTTTCCGCGTTCTTTCTTTCTCAGGAGGAAATCGAGGCTCTGCCGGGCTTCGCTAAAAAGTCGGCAGACAAGCTGTATGCGAATATACAGGGTGCCGCGAAGGGAGTTGACCTGGCGCATTTCGTAGCGGCATGTGCTGTGCCGGGAATCGGAATGACCGTTGGTACGGCCCTCATGGAGCATTACTGTACCTATGAGGCTGTTTTTGCGGCGCTGAATGATGCCGCTGAGGACTTTACGGCCTTGGAGGGCATAGGTGAGCTTACTTCGGCGGTGCTTAAGGGAGAGACATTTAAGGCGGCATTTTCGGCTTTGAGGGAAGCGATAACGCCTCTCGAATATAATAAGGAAGAAAAAACTATCCCCGACAGACAGCTCACTTTTGTCATTACGGGAAAAATGGATAAACCCCGCAGTTATTATGAGGATATTATACAGAGCGCAGGGCATAAAACCGCAGGCTCCGTATCGGGAAATACGGATTATCTCGTAATCGCTGATGTGAACAGTACATCGTCGAAAGCCAAGAAGGCAAGGGATTTGGGAACGAAACTCATCAGCCCTGAAGAGCTTGAGGCAATGTTTGGAAATTAAGTTGACACATGGGATTTTGGCGGTATAACTCGGCAGAAGATATACCTCTGCTTCGTTGAAACGCTGACAGAGGTGGTTTTGCCCTTGGCAAAACTTGAACGAATGCGTTATAATACTTTATGCATATTTTTATGCACATTTAATGAATATTTATTAGCTGGGTGGTAAATGTAATGGGTTTTAATTTGGATTTGGCAGTTACTGCCATGCCGCTCCTGCTGATGGGTGCCCTCGTAACTATAAAAATTACGGCGCTGTCGGTAGGCTTTGGTGTTATTATCGGTCTTTTCGTCGGAATCGCAAGAATCTGCAACGTGCGTATTCTGCGCATGCTGGCGGCAGTTTATGTTGATTTTCTGCGCGGTACTCCGCTGCTCGTACAGATATTTTTGATTTATTTTGCTGTCCCTGTAATCACGGGTATCCGTATGGATCCCTTCGTGGCGGCTATTACTTCATGCAGTATCAACAGCGGCGCGTATGTCGCTGAGATTTTCCGTGCGGGAATTCAGTCTATCGACGAAGGTCAGATGGAGGCAGGCCGTTCGCTCGGTCTTACATGGCAGCAGACTATGCGCTATATCATCATTCCGCAGGCGTTCAAACGTGTTATTCCGCCTCTGGGCAATGAGTTTATCGCGCTTTTGAAGGATTCTTCCCTCGTTTCCGTCATCGGCTTTGAGGAGCTCACACGCCGCGGACAGCTTATTATCGCGCGTACTTATGGTTCCCTTGAAATCTGGACCTGCGTTGCAATTATTTATCTTATTATGACTATATCAATATCGCGCTTTGTCGCGTATCTTGAGCGCCGCAATGCAAAAGGAGGTGCCCACTGATGATTAAAATTAAAAATCTGCATAAAAACTTCGGTGATGTCGAAGTGTTGAAGGGCATTGACCTTTCCATCGCGGAAAAAGAGGTCGTTGTTATCATCGGCCCGAGCGGCTCGGGCAAGTCTACTCTTTTGCGCTGCATAAATTATCTTGAGCAGCCTACGGGGGGAACTGTCGAAGTCGATGGCATCATGCTGGACAGCGAAGCAAATATCAATACGGTGCGCGCGGAGGTTGGAATGGTGTTCCAGCGTTTTAACCTTTTCCCGCACATGACGGTGCTTGATAATATCACATTGGCTCCTATTAAGGTGCGCGGTGTTTCAAAAGAGGAAGCCGAAAAAACCGCACATGACCTTTTGACGCGCGTCGGACTCGGCGACCGTGGGGACGCTTATCCGTCACAGCTTTCGGGCGGACAGCAGCAGCGTGTGGCTATTGCGCGCGCTCTTGCAATGCACCCGAAGGTCATGCTTTTCGATGAGCCGACGTCTGCTCTTGATCCTGAGATGGTCAAAGAAGTTTTGAACGTCATGAAAAAATTGGCGGTAGAGGGCATGACGATGGTAGTTGTTACTCATGAAATGGGTTTTGCACGCGAAGTCGGAGACCGTGTTTTGTTTGTGGACGAAGGACGCATTCTTGAGGAAGGCACGCCTGATGAAATATTTAATAATCCAAAGGAAGAGCGGCTTAAAACCTTTCTTTCTGAAATTCTCTGAAAATACATAAAGAGTTTTACGAATCTTTCATTGACAGACAGATACCAGCAAGCTATAATGAATATCGTGGTTGGCGAAAGGTCAATCAACAGGTTTTAAGGTTTTAGGAGGAATTATCACATGGTCGGTAAAGTAAAATGGTTCAGTGCAGAAAAGGGTTATGGATTTATTGAGAGAGAAGACGGCAGCGATGTTTTCGTTCACTTCTCCGCAATCCAGGACGAAGGCTTCAAGACTCTGAACGAGGGTCAGGATGTTGAGTTCGAGATTGTCGAAGGTGCTCGCGGACCGCAGGCAGCAAACGTCGTCAAGAAATCTGCATAATAGATTCTGACAAAGGCCCGGCTTTCAGCCGGGTCTTTTTTCGTTCCCTTAATACGGAAAAGCTGCACTGGAAAGCCTTCGTAGTTCAGTGTTTGTAAGGCTGTCATGACAACGGAGCATGGAAATTCTTTTAGAAATTTTTCACCAAAAGAAGGTATTCTTACTTTTATGGAGAAATATATATGTATAGAAAACCCGTTGAATGATGGACGGATAAAATGACTATAAGCGGTTCAAACAGCCGCTAATAATAGGAAAGGGGATGTGTCTTTATGGCAACATTCACTGTAAGAGGAAAAAATATGGAAATTACGCCGGCTCTCCGCGACTACGTTGAGAAGCGCGTCGGCAAGGTAACGAAATATTTTGACCGTGTAGGCGAGATTACTGTTCTCCTCACGGTATCAAAGGGCCGTCATATTGTTGAGGTTACGGTTCCTGTTGAGGGTGGAATTCTCCTGCGCGGCGAAGAAGCTACGATGGATATGTATACATCTATTGACCTTGTAGTTGAAAAGCTCGAGCGTCAGATTCATAAACATAAAACGAAACTGCAGAGACGTTTCCGCGGGGGCGGTTTCAAGGCAGATATGGTCAAGGACGAGAGCCGTCCTGTAAATACTGCAGCACCTGATGATGATGAAGATTATTCAATCGTCAAAACGAAACGCTTCACTGTAAAACCGATGGATGTCCAGGAAGCTATCATGGAAATGAACATGCTGAACCACGACTTCTATATGTTCCGCAACGCGGAAAACGAGCAGGTTTGTGTAGTATACCGCCGCACAGACGGCAACTACGGTCTCATCGAACCGGGCAACTGAGATAGTAAGTCTGTAACCAAAGAGCATCGCTTGACGCGGTGCTCTTTTTTTATGCGTTGTGTAAATTGTTTTATTTTTGCATACAAATTAGAAGATTGGTTGCATAAATAAATTTATTTGGGTACAATGCTCTATAGATTAAAATGACATCTCGGAATAAAGTCGAAATATTCAAAAGGGGATTTCGGCAGAGGAGCTGTCTGTGAAGTGACAGGAGAAGAAAGGACTAAAAGGAAATGAAGGGCAAATCCACAGCGGGAGCAGCTGCCTGTGCTTTTGCGATACTTGCGGGGATGCAGTATCCAACGGCGGACGCAGCGGCGTTATTCAATGTACCGGATGCCGGGTCAGTATCGGCAAACGTAGACCAGGAGCGTGAATGGGTGCCGAAGGCGGACGATCCGGACGTACAGGTTGATTTGGGTCGGATCGAGAGCGGGGATGCATCGATTCGTATTTATCTCAAGGAGCTGCGCTTTACCGGAAAAGATGTCCCCTTTACTGAGGACGAACTGAAAAAAATCGTCGCTGACGATATTGATAGGGATGTAACCTTTGCGGACATTCAGAAATCCTGCCGAAAGGTAACGGATTTTCTTCACACGAAGGGTTATATGACGGCTATAGCCTATCTGCCGACGCAAGACATAGTTGACGGTGTCGTCACCATTGATATTCTCATCGGAAAATACGGGGCTGTCGCCTACGATAATACCTCCGAGCTCACGACGGGACGTGCGGATGGACTGGCTCACGCGGCGCGCACTGGGAAGATTATCAGGAAGAATACTCTTGACCGCTCAATTCTGACGTTGAATGATGTGCCGGGCATACGTTCGCAGGTATTCATTTCGCCAAGCAAAACACCGAACCGTGCAGACGCGCTTTTCAAAATCATTACCACGGAACGCTGCGGCGGTATAACCTACGTTGACAACTACGGCAGCCGCTTCACGGGGCGCTGGCGTATAGGCGCGTCATACCACTGGAACAATCTGAGCCATGTGGGCGACCAGCTTTCAATCGGCTATATGCAGAGTTTTGGGCGGGGGCTCCAGAGCTATGATGTACGCTATGAGCTGCCTGTTGGAAACAACGGCACCTTCGCGGGCGTGGAGTTCATGCGAACGGATTATACATTGGGCGAGCAGTTTGCTCCCATAGATGCATACGGCACTTCCCACGGATGGAAGGTCTATTCGCGGACGCCGTGGAAGCGTACGCTGAACAACAACCTTTACTGGCGCATGGAGCTTTCGGAAACAACTCTCAGCGACCGTATGCGGGCATACGATACGGACTCGGAAAAGCACGGCTGGGCGTTCCGTTTCGGTCTTGACGGAGACTCCCGAAACGAAAAATCCGCTTCCAGCTACAAGCTCATGCACTCTATCGGACACATGAATTCGCGAAATGACCTGGCACGCTCTTCTATGAAGCTGGCAGGGACTGAGGGCGAATTCCAGAAGACGACTCTCGACCTTTATCATATCCAGAAGTTTACGGACAGACTTTCCATGCACGCATCATTTATCGGGCAGTACGCATGGACAAATCTTGATTCCTCTGAGAAATTCTATACCGCAGGCTATCACGGAGTGCGCGCTTTCCCGCAGGGAGAATATGGCGGAGACCACGGCTTCGTCGCTTCGGCAGAGCTTCGTTGGGCAACGGGGAATCCTCATTGGCAGCTGGCGGCATTTTATGACCTGGGCTGGGCTAAAAACAGAAACGGCAGCATCGCGGGGGATGATTCGCGGACGCTTGCGGGCGCAGGTATAGGCGTAATCTGGACATCAAATAAAAATTCTTATGCCCGTCTGGATTACGCGATTCCTCTGACGGACCGCATGTCCAATACGTACGGTCACGATATAGGGGGAACGGTTTGGTTCCAGTTTGTGCAGAAAATCTGACGGGAATTTTGAAAATACACAGGAAGCCGGCAGGGTGTCGGCTTTCCTCATGTAAACGGAGACTTTTACCACGGGAGAGGATTTAGATGGGACGTAAAAAAGAACGCCGTTTAAGAAAAAATATAATGATAGGGTTAACCTCAATGATGGTTGGCTTCATGCCGATGCACATTGCCGGTGTGGATATCGGCATTGCTGCGGCAGAGCCTGCCCCAACGGCGCTGCCGGATTTGAAAAATGTTGACTATGTTGATGCCGGAGGAAGTGTAGACGTACGCACGCTGCCTGAGACTGACGGGAAAGCCGTAATGGATGTTGTCCAGTACGGAAATAAGGCGATAATTGATTGGAATACTTTTGACGTAGGCAAAGATTCCACGGTCAATTTTATCCATCTTACGAAGAACGGCAATCAGGCGGCACTGAACACGGCGGCTTCGACGCTGAACCGTGTAACGGGAGGAAAGCTTTCGGAAATTGCGGGAACGATTAACTCCGTTGGTTCGTTTATTCTTATTAACCCAAACGGCGCGGTGTTTACAAAGGGTTCTGAGGTAAATGCGGCAGGCATTATCGTTTCCACGGCAAATATTGCTGATGGCGATTATAAGAAGGGCAATATCTGGTTTGACCAGACAAATACAACAAACGCCAACATCATAATGGACGGCAAAATGAATGCGGAGACGGGTACGGACAAGACAAGCAGTTCCGGCGCGAATGTTATTTCCGAGCATTTAAAGGCTCTTCGCACGGAGGGAACATCTCTTGCGGAGGCGGCGAAAAATAAGGCGGATGCTGTGGCCGCGGAAGCTGCGCAGGCAAAACTGGATTCCCTTAAAGCTACGGC
>NZ_CDXDFU010000023.1:0-5728 GCF_978017985.1 Schwartzia sp. (in: firmicutes)
ATAATCAGGACAATGGGCTGTTCAAAGGTTTATCAGGGCAGCCTTATGTCTATTTTGTACACAGTTTTCATGCTGTACCGGATAAAAGTGATATAATTACATCTGTAACCGAATACGGTGAGAAGCTTACCGCGTCGGTTGCGTATAAAAACATTTTGGCTACGCAGTTTCATCCTGAAAAATCAGGTGATGTTGGGTTGCAAATCTTAAAAAATTTTCTCGATTATTGAAAGGATGACTGGAATGGATATCTTTCCGGCAATTGATTTGCATGAAGGTAAGTGTGTCCGTCTGTTTAAGGGCGATTTTGCTCAGAGCACAACTTTTTCGGATACTCCGGAAACAGTCGCAAAGGATTTTGAAGCCTGCGGAGCATGTTATCTCCACCTGGTTGATTTGGACGGTGCCTTATCGGGACACTCCGTTCACGCGGACATAATACGCCGTATTACTGAGAATACTTCGTTAAAGGTAGAACTGGGCGGCGGTATACGTACCATGGATAATATAGAAACAGCCCTGGATATAGGCTTATTCCGTGTAATTCTTGGCTCTGCCGCTGTAAGCAATCCGCAGCTGGTCAAAGAGGCATGCAGGGAGTTTGGTTCTGAAAAGATTGTTGTTGGGATTGACGCACGAAACGGTATGGTAGCAACCAACGGCTGGGGAACCGACAGTACGGTTTCTGCTATAGACCTGGCAAAGCAGATGGCGGACTTTGGAGTAAAGACTATTATTTATACAGATATTTCAAAAGATGGAACTCTCAACGGAATCAACATTGATGAGACCGTTGCGCTTGCAAAGGCGTCAGGTGTCTCTGTAGTAGCGTCCGGCGGTGTTTCTTCCATGAATGATGTATATGCAGTAAAAGAGCATGAGAAGGATGGAGTCACAGGACTCATTATCGGAAAAGCATTATATACGCAAAAAATTGATTTGAAGGAAGCACTTGAGGAGGCACGTGCGTAATGCTGACAAAACGCATAATTCCATGTCTTGATGTAAAAAACGGACGTGTCGTTAAAGGTACAAATTTCGTCGGACTGCGTGATGCGGGAGATCCGGTAGAGCTGGCATCACGTTACGACACTGAGCGTGCTGACGAGCTTGTATTTCTCGATATTACCGCATCAAACGAGAATCGAAATACTATGGCTGATGTTGCTGCAGCGTGCGCATCACAGGTCTTTATCCCGTTTACTGTAGGTGGCGGGATTCGTTCTGTTGAGGATATGCGGACAATGCTCAAGGCCGGCGCGGATAAAACCTCGTTGAACAGCGCTGCTGTTCATAATCCCGAACTCCTTAAAATGGGCGCCGAAAAGTTCGGGCGTCAGTGTGTTGTTTTGGCAGTTGATGCCAGAAAATGCGGTGAAGAGAGATGGGAGGTTTACATTAACGGAGGCCGTACGCCTACGGGAATTGACTGCATATCATGGGTAAAAAAAGCCGTTGCTCTGGGCGCGGGAGAAATTCTGCTTACCAGTATGGATGCTGACGGAACAAAGAACGGATATGATATTCCTTTGACGCGTGCTGTCTCAGAAGCAGTAAACGTGCCTGTAATCGCATCAGGCGGCGCGGGCAGACTGGAGCATTTTTACGATGTCCTTACGGAGGGTAAGGCAGATGCAGTTCTGGCCGCTTCTGTTTTTCATTACGGCGAATTTACTGTACGTCAGGTAAAAGAATATCTTAAATCACGTGGAGTGGAGGTAAGATTATGATTGACATTTCTATGGTTAAATTTGATGATAAAGGCCTCGTGCCTGCGATTATTCAGGAAGAAAACGGCCAGGTTCTCATGCTGGCTTACATGAATAAGGAATCACTCGAAAAGACCTTGGAAACAGGCTATACGTGGTTTTACAGCCGCAGCAGAAAAAAGCTGTGGAATAAGGGCGAGACTTCGGGCAATACCCAGAAGGTACTTGAAATATCCTATGACTGCGACGGCGATACACTTCTTGTAAAGGTTCATCAGACAGGTGTTGCATGCCATACGGGTTCATATACGTGCTTCAGCGGAAGAAAACTCGTAGGCAGCGACAATAGCATTGCTCTCGTTGAGGAAGAAAAGAAGCAGCCCCTTGCAACTGTTATGAACGAGCTCTATAAGGTGATACAGGACCGCCAGCTTCACCCGATAGAGGGTTCTTATACGAATTATCTTTTTGACAAGGGGCAGGATAAAATCCTGAAAAAAGTCGGTGAAGAGGCTGCGGAGGTTATTATTGCCTCAAAAAATATGAAAAAAGACGAAATAACTTACGAAATGGGAGATTTGTGGTATCATTGTTTAGTGTTGCTTGCATTTCATAACATCTCACCTGAAACTATTTTCAGGGAGCTTATGAATCGCCGTCAGGGTGGAAGCTATCACAAATTTGAAGGAAAAACAGGTGTCAGACCTGAAATGTAATTCGGGGGTTATTTATGACTGAATCAGATTTCACTAAATTTTTTCTGCTTGAAACATCGTTGGAGAATATCAAGCCTCATATCAACGAGCCAAAGCCTGCTGTTGAAAAGCAGCCCGCAGCTGACGCAAAGATAATTCCGCTGCCTGAGCCGGGACTTCTTCCTGATGTCCCTGTTAATTTTCTCGAACTGGCAGAGCTCAGGGCATCTGTGCGCCAGTATAACGATGCTCCGATTTCGCTGCAGCAGTTATCTTTTTTGCTTTGGTGCACTCAGGGAATAAAAATGGTTCTTCCGGAGGGCATTACTATTCGTAATGTGCCGTCTGCGGGAGCATCTCACGCGTTTGAAACATATCTTTTTATACAGCGTGTTGAGGGCCTTGAGCCGGGATTATACCGTTTCCTGGCCGTTGACCATGCTTTGGAAGTAATTAAGCTTGGCGAAAAAATCATTGATGAGGTATATCCGTTCTTCACGTCGAAAAAAATGGTACAGACAAGTGCTGTGACATTTTTATGGGCGGCTGATTACAAGAGAATGGCGTACAAGTACAGCATGCGTGCTATGCGTTATCTTTACCTTGACGCAGGACACGTATGCCAGAACCTTTATCTGGCATCATACGTTCAAAAGCTGGGCGCATGTGCAATCGGCGCTTTTCATGATGATGCATTAAATTCATATTTAGGTTTTGACGGGGAAAATGATTTCGTTGTGTATGGTGCTTCCGTGGGCAAGGCGTAAAGCCATTCCATGTATACACGAATACATAAGTTCGTTTCATTGATTCTCTGTCTGTATGTTCTATACTAGTGTTGCAGCAAGGGCGCTGACGTAAATTTTGAGTAAATTTACCGGCGTCCATTTTATTAGATAAATCGGGGGTATAAGCATGGAAATCATGAATGAAATAATCACAAAAGTCGATGCAATGAAGGACGATTTGATAAAACAGCGCCGGGATATTCACCGCCACCCCGAAACAGGATGGACTGAGTTCCGTACAGCTTCTTTGGTTGCCGAAAAACTTTCTTCCTACGGTTATGAAGTTCTTATAGGGGAGCAGGCAGTCAAAAAAGAAGCGATGATGGGACTGCCGTCAGAAGAGGTTCTTCGCAATGCTCAGAAACGTGCAGTAAGCGAGGGTGCAAATCCTGATTTGGTAGAAAAAATGAACGGCGGACTTACAGGGGTCGTCGGTGTTATTCATTTTTCCAAGCCGGGCCCTGTAGTCGCATTGCGCTGCGACATGGATTGCAACGATGTAACTGAAACAAGTGACGAAAATCATTTTCCGAATCAGCAGGGTTTTTCTTCCACACACGAAAAAGAAATGCACGCCTGCGGTCATGACGGACATACCACAGTAGGTCTTGCCGTTGCAAAAATTCTTTCTGAACTGAAGGACGAATTGGCAGGAACATTTAAGATTATTTTCCAGCCTGCAGAGGAAGGCGTACGCGGTGCTCATGCCATGGCTGAAAACGGCGTGGTTGATGATGTGGATTATCTGCTGGGGGCACACTTTGGATTCAAAATGAAGCACACGGGAGATATTGCCTGTGATGTTACAGGCTTCCTTGCTACAACGAAGTTTGACGCAACGTTTACGGGAAAACCGGCACATGCAGGCGCAGCACCGGAGGAAGGCAAAAATGCGCTTCTTGCGGCAGCATGTGCAGCACTCAATCTCCACGCGATACCGCGTCATTCAGCAGGCGTTTCGCGAATCAATGTAGGAAAACTTATTGCGGGCAGCGGAAGAAATGTTGTCGGTGATAAAGCACTCATACAGCTTGAAACACGCGGTTCAACTACTGAAATCAACAATTTCATGGAAGATGAGGCTGCAAGAATTTTGAATGCTGCCGCAGCAATGTACGGCGTGGATATTGAGATTAAGAAGGTTGGCGGTGCGGCAGGCGGAAGCAATTCACCTGAGCTTGCGGCTTTTTTGAAGGATAAAGCAAAGGAAATAGGCGTCTTCAAGAATATTGTTGGAGAATGCGATTTCGGCGCCAGTGAAGATTTCTCCTATTTCATGGAGAAGGTTCAAAGCCACGGCGGTCAGGCTGCTTATATGATGGTAGGAGCAGAGCTTGCTGCAGGACATCACGATTCACATTTCAATTTTGATGAAACGGCATTGGCACATTCTGCCAAGATGATGTGCTACTCATTATCCCAGCTTTTAACGTCAAAAAAATAATTTCAGTGACACTCTCTGGATTTGTGGTATAATACCTTATTGTTGATTTAAGGCAAATCAGGAGGGATATTGTGGATTTCAGTTTTGTTGAACTTTTTAAGACCATTATTCTTGGTATAGTAGAAGGTCTTACTGAGTGGCTCCCGGTGAGCAGCACGGGCCACATGATTCTGGTAGATGAATTTATAAAATTAAACGTCTCAAAGGCTTTCATGGATATGTTCCTGGTTGTTATTCAGCTTGGAGCTATTCTGGCTGTCGTTGTTTTGAATTTTGAGCGGCTGAATCCTTTTTCTTCATTCAAGAGCAAGGCAGAAAAGAAGCAGACATTTCAGCTTTGGTATAAGGTCATTGCAGCATGTATGCCTGCTGCAGTTATAGGACTTGCTTTTAACAAATTCATGGAAGAGCATTTCATGACTGCTCAGGTTGTTGCTTTTACTTTGATTTTCTACGGAATAATGTTTATTCTTGTGGAAAATTATAATAAGCGCCGCCAGCCGCGGGTAACAAAGCTTGAGAAACTGGACTATAAAACAGCATTGATCATAGGATTTTTTCAGGTTTTGTCACTTGTTCCAGGTACTTCACGCTCCGGTGCAACAATAATCGGCGGTATCTTATTTGGTGCTTCAAGATATGTTGCAACGGAATTTACCTTCTTTCTGGCAATACCGGTTATGTTTGGAGCAAGTCTCCTTAAACTGGTAAAATTTGGATGGAATTATACCGGTACGGAGCTTATGATTCTCGCTGTCGGAATGGTTACCGCGTTTGTTGTTTCCGTTCTGTCCATCAAGTTCCTGCTTCAGTACATCAAGAAAAATGATTTCAAAGCGTTTGGATGGTATAGAATAGCACTGGGATTCATTGTGCTGGCATATTTCTTCCTTGTAGGCGATCCGATTCACTAAACAACTGATAATTTGGAGACCTGAGCTTATATCATTGGCTTAGGTCTTCTTTTTGGCTTTATTAAAGTATGATAGAATAGTGATAAGTAACATGGAGGGATAGTTTTGAAACTCATTGCTGGACTTGGTAATCCCGGAAATGAATATGCTGTGACAAAGCATAATGTCGGCTTCATGC
>NZ_CDXDFU010000024.1:0-5706 GCF_978017985.1 Schwartzia sp. (in: firmicutes)
CGCGTAGGCCGTTTCCGGCATACTGTTCACAATCTGAAGCTCAGGAAAATAGGTGCGTATAATCGGTTCATATGCCGGATTGGCCCAAACCAGCCCATGACATTTATGTTCTTCGACGAATGCTTTCATATAGGGAAGAAACATTATCGCCTCGCCCAGCGGAGTCTTTTTCACGGAGAAAAGCACGTCCATTCCCTCAGGGTCAAAAACATGCGCAAACTGCAGCTCGCCGTCAAGGTACACCTCAACCTGCCATCGTATATAAAATTTTTCCATGGAAATCAGCACTTTTTCCGAAACCGCCTGGTCGAAAAAGACAACTTCACTGTCGTAATCCGATATGCGAATGTGCCAATTTCCTTTAGGAATCCTCAGCCGAAGCCCTGCATTGAAATCAATCCGAAGCCCGTCAATCCCCGTTTCTCCACGGATTGGCCCCGAATCATAATCTATTCCCGCAATCTCGCTGAAATCCGATCCGTCCACATCTTTTACATCAGAGCTGAAATAAAGTACCGGCAGATCATGTACTATTTTCAACTGTTATCCCGCCTTCCATTGCCGTTTTCAATCCTAAGCCTCAGCCCTTTGCCTTTTCTCCGTAGAAGACATATTTATCATTGAACATTTTCATATACTTCATGTACGGGATTTTAACCTCCATTGTTCCCATGGCATAGGGGCCCACCGCATAGCTGCCGAAGTAGACCACCAGAGCCTCCTCCGTCATGCCGAACTGCAGCGTATGGCTATCTATCATTTTCTGCACCGACCGTACAGCTTCTTCTTTATTCATCATGCGCGTCTGGGCTTCGTTCTGGGCAATCGTTTCATTCACGATAATTTTCGCCAGCCCGTTCGTGGTTTCAAATACGTCCTCAGCCTTCAGCGCTTTGCCGGAGTTCGTGTCAAAGGTATGTGCCCTGTAGTATGTCACGGGATGAGCCCCGCCAAGGAAAATATACTCCGTTCCCACACAGCTGAACACCGAGGAATCTGCCCGAAGACCGCTGTAGCTCAGGTCATAGCAAAACGGAACAACATCCTTGTCCACCGGCCAGCCTTCAGCGCTGCGCGCTCTGTATTGTTCCTTCAGGTCTCCTTCCCATCGGTTCATCATCTTTCGCATATATCCCCAGTTATCCTTCGAGAGATTTTCCAGCGCCGTCTGAAGCTTGGGATATTTTTCCGCGCTCCTGCCGTCAAGATTAACCTCGTAGGTGCTGCCCTGCATTATGACTCTGCCGTCGCAGTACATCTCAGACTTCTGAATACTGGTAGAGTAGCCCAAAGGAACGCTGTACGGAATCCCCTCCGGTGCGTTGCTGACTGCTCCTTCGCATACCGCTGCGCCCGGCACCGGGCTGAGGTCACTTCCCGCAGGCGAAAAAATCCCCAAAGTCAGTACCGCGCCTCCTGCCGCCAAAACCTTTTTCCACATTTTATTCCCTCCGTTCCATTGTTAAATACTGTTACATATATAGTATAAGAAAATGCTTTCTTTTTCTATAAATATTTTTACCCCTTACTTTTTCATTTCTCCCCCCACCTGCAGCTCAGCCATGGAATACAGCACTGCTTTGCCGGATATGAAAATGCGGTCTCCTCGCCGTTCTGTATAAAGCACCCCTGTCCTCTCAGATGCCTGAAAACAGACCAGCTTTTCTTTTCCCAGCCTGTCACACCAGTAGGGCGTAATCATGCAGTGCGTGCTTCCCGTAACAGGGTCCTCAGGTATTGATATCCCCGGAGCAAAGCAGCGTGAAACGCAGTCATAGCTGCTTCCTTTCGCAGTCACGGCAATTGTAACCCCGTCCAGTTTTTTCAGCTTTTCCATGTCAGGCGCAAGCTCACGTACCTGCTCCTCCGATTCCAGTACCATCAAGAGGTCGCGGTCCATATACGCCTCCACGGGTTTAACACCCAGGGCTTCCTCCATTTCCTTCGTCACAGGAACAGGCCTGCATCTATACGCAGGAAAATCCATGACGTACATATCGCCATTGCGCTGAACAGACAGCCTTCCTACTTTTGTATCAAAATGTATCTCTTCTGCGTCCTTTTCGTAGAACTGAAACAGCACAAAGGTTGTTCCCAAGGTCGCGTGTCCGCAGAAATCTATTTCTCCGCCGGGTGTGAACCAGCGCAGATTATATACGCTGCCGTCTTTTACCGTGAAGGCAGTCTCGGAGAAATTATTTTCCTTTGCTATGTTCAGCATAACATCATCAGAAAGCCAGCTTTCCATAACACAGACTGCCGCCTGATTTCCGTGAAACAGGCTGTCCGCAAATGCGTCTGCCACGTATTGCTTCATAAACTTTCCTCCTCACAAAAACAGGGCCTCCCAAAGCTTTGCTCTGGGACAGCCCCGTTTATTACTCAAAAGAATACAGGAACGGCATAGATAAGCAAGGACAGTATGAAGAACGTCGCGGTAACGCGCTTCCAGAATCTGTAGTCCTTATCCATAGCAAGCTGCTCCTCAGATGTAGGTTCAGGTGTGTCGGCAATGAGTGTCTCAAGCTGTACTTCCTCAATGCCCTCATTCTGTCTGCGGCAGAACCAGTATACAACGACACCCGCAACGCACCAGATAATTCCCGAAACAATAGCATCCTGATCAAGCTGCGTCATCATAATGAGATATATGATAATGCTGACAGGCACGCCTATTTCAACCATTGGTGCCTTGAAGGGGCGTTTCAGGTCAGGCAGACGGTGACGGAGTCCCCACGCTGCCGCAATGCCGATAATGTAGTAGAAAAGGTCGGCAAAGAGGCTGACGGAGGCGACGAAAGTAATCGGGTATTTTACGAGAATCAGTGAAAGAATACCAAGGAACAGAATTGCCACCCAGGGCGTACCGTATTTTGGGTGGAGCTTGCTGAAGATTTTCGGCATAGATCCCTCACGAGCCATAGCGTAAAGATATCTTGGCGGTACAGCGATAGACGAGTTCAGCGTTGAAAAATCTCCGCCAACGGAAATACCAAGCGCCAGCATGATAAGCGGCAGGCCAAGAATACCTGCTGCCTCCATCGCCTCAGCGTAAGGAGCGTCGGCAGAAGCCAGCGCAGGCAGTGCATCTGTAGGAGTAATTCCTACAAGGAACCACTGAAAAATAGCGTTAACTATGAACACAATAAACGGAGCCAGCTTTAATGCGCGCGGGATATTGATTTCCGGAAAGCGTATCTCTTCCCCGAGAGCGCAGCAGGTCTCAAATCCGGCAAAACACCACCATATAAGCGCCACCATGCCTATAAAGCTCCAGGAGGACATATCGGAAAGCCCCGCAGGAAGAACCACATAATGCGGCATGTGAATGTTCGGAAGCATAGTCAGCGCCCAAATGAAAGCAATGCTCCAGAAAAAATAGATAAACGCATTTTGCAGACGGCCCGTAAACTTCGTGCCATAAATATTAGTCCCGATAAAAACAGCAATCGGAATCATAGCCAGCACCGCATCATCTAACGGAAGCTCCAGGCCCATAGCTCGAAACAGCGTCTTAAAATAAAACGCGAAGGCAAGCGCCTCTCCCGAAGTAACAGCCACAAGAGACGCAATGAAGTTCCAGCCTGCTAAAACACCCGCACAGTGATTGAGCCCGAGCTGCGCGTATTTGTACGTTCCTCCCGCAAAGGGCAGTGCCGCGCCCATCTCGCCGTAGAGCCACGCCGGGTATATGCTTATGAGCATGGCAATAAATGTCGCCAGGACTACCATACTGCCCATATTACCGACAATCTGTGAGCCGATTGTAAAAAGCCCGACGCCTATGACAGTACCGACGGTTATTGTTACCGCTTCCTGCATGCCGAGCGTTCTCTTGAGAGAATTGCTTGTGTTCAAATTACATCATCCTTCTTTGCTTTAGTATAGTAAAGTAATAACGATAGTATTATACCACAGTACAGAAGTGTAATCAACCGAAACTAATCATTACAAAAGCAATCATATTCCACAAACAAAACAAGCCCCGCAAAAATTGCAGAGGCTTGTTCAAAATACTTCTCTATTTAACTGTATTTAACTGCACATCAAAAAATCATCGCGTAAAGGCTCGCGCCGAACACAGTAATAATTCCCGCTGCCACAATGGCAAGAGAGCTCATGGCTCCCTCCGCTTTTCCCATCTCCATCGCTTTAACAGTTCCGATGGCATGCGCCGCGGAGCCGATAGCTATACCCTTGGCGATTGGCTCCTTTATTCCAAAAATGCGGCAGACAGGTTCCGCGATTATGTTTCCGAGAATACCCGTAAGAATGATAACGGCCACGGTAATGGGCACATAGCCCTCAAGCTCCTCCGTAACACCCATACCGATTGCGGTGGTTATGGATTTCGGAAGCAGCGTGACATATCCCGCATGGTCAAGTCCGAAGATAATTGCCAAAATCAGCACAACCGTAAGGCTTGTAACAACGCTTGCCGTCACACCGATTACAACCGCCCTTGCATTGTTTTTCATTGTTTCAAACTGCTCATAAAGGGGCACGGCGAGGCAAACCGTTGCCGGAGTCAGAAGGTAGCTTACATATTTTGCTCCGTCATAGTACGTATCATAGTCAATTCCGAAGCAGATAAGAAATGCTATTACAAGAACTATTGCCACAAGCAGCGGATTCAAAACCGCGCTTCCTGTTTTCTCTTTTATCCAGACGCCTGCGCCGTAAGCGGCAAGCGTCAAAAGTGTTCCGAAGAACAGCGATTCATGCCAAAATTCGTACATATCATTACTTCCTTATATATTATTTCTCCTGACCGTCTCCGCCAAGCCGTAAAATCATCTGCGTGACTCTGCCCGTAACCGCCATGACGGCAATTGTCGACAAAACCGTGATCACAAGATACGGCACAATCGCAGGCTTGAGTATTGGCCAGGACTTGATGAGCCCCACCGCCGCGGGAACAAATAAAATAGGCATTATCTGTATCAAAAACACGACAATCCCGTGAATATCACGAAGCTCTATCCATTTTCGCTCCAACGCCAGGAACAAAAGAATTATCCCGTATATGCTTGCAGGTACAGGCATAGGAATCAAAGCGTGAAGAGCCTCGCCTATAAACGAAAACATGAGAATAATCGCGAACTGTTTCATAGATTTCATACGCTTATCTCCTTTCCTCAGTCCTAAAAATTTCAAAAGAAAAATATGACACGAATTGTACCACTCTATTCTGAGAAATTCATTAAAAACAAAACTCTCCCAATCAGGGAGAGTCAAGTCACCAAATATATCAAATCACACCGTCGTCAGGAGGAATTTTCCGTTTCCTCTAAGCCAGTACGCACCGTAGTCAGCGGGAACAAATACGGAATCTCCCTTTTCGAGAGTATTGTATCCCGTACGGCATTCAAGCTCAATAAGACCGTCCAGAACAAGTATGGACTGGAAGCTGCTGCGGTCAGAAGCCAGATGACAGCGGCCGTGGAGATTAAACTCATGTACTGTAAAGAACTCACAGGACACAAGCTGCTTCATATCATATTCAGCAAAAAACAGGTTCGGAGGCAGTGCCGACGGTTCTGGCGACGGAGTAAGGCGCAGTACATCAAGCGCCTTGTCCACATGAAGCTCTCTCGGCTTTCCGTCCTTTCCGAGACGTCCGTAATCGTAAACACGGTAGGTGGTATTGGAATTCTGCTGAATCTCAGCAAACGTTTTACAGTAAAAGATAGATTGGAGCGTACG
>NZ_CDXDFU010000025.1:0-3554 GCF_978017985.1 Schwartzia sp. (in: firmicutes)
GAGATATCACACAGAATTAACTTATATTATTATAGCGCAATTGTTCAAATTTTGCCAAAGGCAAAATTAAATGATTGGGTATTATACCTCATTAAAATATGAAACCATATTCATCAGTGATTTCCTCTTTAATTATTTTGACAGATTTCACCAAACAGCTTAATGCCATATTTAGTATGCGACGGAGCTTTGCCCCGTCAAGAATAAATAGTAAAAAGAAATCTTGCGCTTGTTACCTCTAAAAAAGAATGCCTCTCTTTCTCTAAAAATATGATACAATATCCTCATCACGAAGTCTTTCAAAATGTTTCACGTGAAACATTTACTTACCCATTCCATGCAAAGGAGGCTTTAAGCATGCCGGTATATAACGCACGAATTGAACAAATCAATATCAACGAAATGCGCCGTTACGCAGGCCTGCAAAAAGTCGTCTTCAGCGAGGAACGTCTCGAAGCTGCCCGCAGCGAAGCACTCCTTTACATCGAACCAAAAGGATTTTGGGAGCTTTATGATTATAACTGCAAGGAGCAGATTATTATTCATGGAGAAAAAACCTTCCACATTGAAAGCGAAACTGCAGGCGCTCATCTGCGCGGCGCAGAAAAAATAATCTGTCTTTCTGCTACGATAGGTCATACCCTTGAAGATAAAATCAGCGAATACTTTCAAAGGGACGAATATACCCATGGGCTGCTTCTCGATGCGGCTGCAACTGCCGCAGTTGAGCAGACAGCTGACGCTCTTGAGCATATACTTACGCCCAAGGCAGCGGCAAAGGGGTATAAAATGCATTGGCGTTATTCTCCGGGGTATGGAGACTGGCCCATCGAAGCCCAGGCAGATGTTCTCCCCCTGTGCCACGGAGAGCAAATAGGAATCCAACTTACCGAAGCAAAGATGCTGTCTCCGGTAAAATCAATCACCGCTGTTATCGGATTATATCCAAGCGAAGGAAGCATACCATCAGATATTCGCGGCTGCGCCTCCTGCAAAAAACAGGGCTGCGTATTCCGACGGACTATCATCAATAACAGGAACGGATAAATGTTTCACGTGAAACATTTATCCGTTTTTTAGTTCTTTGCCCTATACTAATGAAGTTACCGTTTTATATTCTTTCATATTATAGGCTCATTATAAGATTTTTCCTATTAAGACCAGACACTGATAAAGTAAGTTTTGCCTTTGTCAAAACTGGAGCGAATGCGTTATAATAGTTTTATTCGCTATATATACAACATAACACCACCATAGAAATGAGGGATCATATCCATGATACATATATTTGACGGCGCAACAGGTACAATGCTGCAGGCCGCAGGGCTTAAAGCCGGCGAATGTCCTGAGCTTGTAAACCTTGAACGCCCCGAAATGATCAAGGCGGTTCACCGCGCATACGTTGAAGCAGGCTCTACCATTGTAGAGACGAATACCTTCGGCGCTACGCGTATTAAACTGGAGCACTACGGCTGCTCCGACAAGGTACGCGAAATCAATATTGCCGCGGTAAAGGCTGCAAAGGAAGCCGTGGAGGGCAAGGCCAAAATCGCCGGCTCCATGGGCCCCACGGGACGTTTTATCGAGCCTCTTGGAGACCTTGATTTCGAGGAAGCATACAAGAACTACTACGAGCAGGCTTCTGCACTTGCCGAAGGCGGCGCGGATTATATTCTCATTGAAACCTCCATTGATATACAGGAGACACGTGCGGCTCTCATCGCCGCAAAGGACGCGACAAATCTCCCCGTCATCTGCCAGCTTTCCTACAGTGAGGACGGCAGAACAGTCACGGGTACAGACCCGCAGACGGCGGCAATAACACTTGACGCCCTGGGCGCGGACATTATCGGCGTAAACTGCTCCCTCGGCCCTGAGCAGCTTCTCCCGGTTGTAAAAACTCTCGCAGAGAATACAGATAAACCCATCAGTGTTCAGCCGAACGCAGGCCTTCCGAAATTCGTTGACGGAAAAACCATCTTCCCGATGAATCCGGAGGACTTCGCAAGCTGGACTCCGAAGCTCATTGAAGCAGGCGCCACATATCTGGGCGGCTGCTGCGGAACAACCCCTGAGCATATCCGTGCAGTTGCCGAGGCTGCCGCAAAATGCACTGAGGCAGTAAGAAAACCTGTCAAAAAAATGCTCCGACTCACCAGCCGCAGCAAGACAGTTGAAATCGACGCCTCCCTCCCGACTGTACTTATCGGAGAACGCATCAACCCAACAGGACGCAAAAAGCTCGCCGCGGAAATCAAGGAAGGCTCCCTTCTCACAGTAAAAAAAGACGCCCTTGAGCAGACAAAGGCAGGAGCAAAGGTTCTCGACGTGAACATGGGCGTGGCAGGAATCGACCAGGCTGCTGCCATGAGACGCGCCATCAAGGAAATCGCCCAGATGACAACGACTCCGCTGGCAATCGACACCAGCGACGCGGAAGCATTGGAAGCAGGTCTGCGCCTGTACCCGGGCCGTGCGCTCATCAACTCCGTCAGCGCGGAGCCTGAGCGTATAGCGAAATTCCTGCCTCTTGCAAAAAAATACGGCGCGGCAATCCTCTGCCTGCCTATCACGGCTGAGGGCGTTCCCGAAACGGCAGACAAGCGTATCGAAGCTATGCGAGGCATACTCAAGGCCGCAAAGGAGCAGGGCCTCGGTGACGGAGATTTCCTCCTTGATGCCCTTGTAATGACTGCAGCGGCTGATGCCAAAGCAGGCGCGGAGACACTCCGTACCCTCGACCTTTACCGTAAGGAATTCGGCTACCCGTCAACAATGGGCCTCAGCAACATCTCCTACGGTCTGCCGTCAAGACCTCTCATCAACAGCACATTTTTCGCAATGTGCCTGTCCCACGGACTTGACGCGCCAATCATGAACCCCTACAACGATGATATGCAGCTTGCCCTTCTCGCAAGCTCCGCACTTCTCGGAAAAGACCCCAACGGACGCCTCTACAGCAAGACCATGCAGGCAAAGGGCGAAATCAAAACGCAGTTCATGTCCGCTAACACGGAAAAAGCTGTAAAGAAGGAAACAGCTCCCAAAGACTCCCCTGAGGGAATCCTTGCTGAAATAAAAGAAGCCGTTACCGAAGGTTCAAAGGAAGCAATGCCCGAGCTTATAAAGAAGGCTCTCGACGCCGGTATCTCCGCGAATGACATCACCGAGCACGGACTTACGGACGCAATGAACGACATGGGCGACGACTTCGGCGCAGGACGTATCTTCCTGCCTGAGGTTCTTCTCTCCGCAGAGGCTATGCGTACAGCCTTCAACGAGTTGCAGCGCCTTGCTCCCAGCAAAACCACAGAAAAGCTCGGCACCTTCATCATTGCTACGGTCAAGGGCGACGTTCACGACCTTGGAAAAAACATCGTCGGTGCCCTCGTAGGAAACAGCGGCTTTGAGCTTATCGACCTTGGCAAGGACGTTCCCAGTGATGATATCGTAAAAGCAGCCATTGAGAAAAAGGCAGATATCGTCGGACTCAGCGCCCTCATGACAACCACCATGATTGAGATTGACGACGTTGTGAAGAAGCTCCGTGAAGC
>NZ_CDXDFU010000026.1:0-7874 GCF_978017985.1 Schwartzia sp. (in: firmicutes)
GTACCGCGCTCCAAGAATTGCGATAGGAAGAAGGGACGGAAGTGTATAGGTCGTATATTTCGTGGCCATGCACTGGTAAAATCCCGTAACTGCAATAGCCCAAATCAAAAGGAACAGCTGAGTTTGGTCAAACTTTGGAAGCTCGTGGGTTGCCCGGAACTCCCGCACATATTTTACCAGCGTCTTAGGCAGGGTCATAAAGGACCATGGCATGAAGATGAGGAAAAAGAGTACCGAATAGTACCACCAAACATCCCACATGGGATGCTCCGATTTTGTTGCACGAAGGAAGTTATGAACCCCAAGGAAGTTATTAACAAAATCATCACCGTGCAGCACAATCATCGGGTAGTACCAAACTGCCACAACCGCAACAAAAAGCACAAAGCCCAAAGGCTTCATGCGGAGAATCTCCTTGAAATCGCGGCGCACGCAGATGAAGACGGTCACGATAAAGCCCGGCAGAAGTATTCCGATAGGCCCCTTTGTCAGCACCGCAAGTCCGGCGAAAACATAGCAGAGATAATACCAGTTCTTGTTTTCGCTCGTATAAGCAATGTAAAAGAATACCAGCACCGCGTTGAAAAACGTGAAAAGCGTCATGTCCGTGATGATGGTCTTGGACACCAGCCAGTATCCGAAGGATGTGGCAAGCATTATTGCTGCATAGCGGGCGGTCTTTACATCATATATTCGCTTTGCAAACCAATATGTCATCAAAACGCCGATTGTTCCGAAGACGGCCGGGAAAAATCTCGCGGCAAAATCATTGATACCCAAAAGGCTGAATGCCCCAATAAGCTCCCAATAGAAAAAGACGGGCTTATCATACCAGAAATTCCCGAAAATACGCGGGGAAATAAAATCCCCCGATGCCAGCATTTCCTTTGCAGTCTGCGTATAGTTCGTCTCAACCGGGTCAGTTGCAGGAATCTGCCCGTTGCCCAAAAGATAAAGCGCCAATGTAAAAACTATAAAAAACAGTATAGTCTTACGTTCGTTTGCCATATTCTCCCCCTCATTCCTCAATGCGCTTAATGTCTGCACCGAGCCCTACAAGCTTCTGAACGAGGTGGTCGTATCCGCGGTCAATATGGTGAATGTACCCTATCTGTGTTTCTCCGTCTGCCACGAGTCCCGCAAGAACCATAGCCGCTCCGGCGCGCAGGTCCGTAGCTTTGACCTGACAGCCCGTAAGCGTCGGAACACCCTCAACAACGGAGGTACGTCCGTCAATCTTTATATTTGCGCCCATGCGCTTTAACTCATCAACATGCATGAAACGGTTTTCAAACACCGTTTCCGTAACCATACCCGTTCCCTCAGAAACAGCCAGCATAGCCATAAACTGTGCCTGCATATCTGTAGGAAATCCCGGATACGGCATCGTTTTGATGTCTACAGCCTTTGTCGGTGCTTCACAGCGGACACGGATTCCATCCACATCCTCCTCAATGGAGACACCTGCCTCCTTGAGCTTCGCTATGACAGGCTTCAGATGCTCACTGATGGCATTTTCTATGTAAACATCACCATGAGTCATAGCCGCCGCAACCATATATGTCCCGGCCTCAATACGGTCCGGAATGACCGTATAAGCCGCGCCGTGGAGCTTTTTCACACCGTCAATCTTTATAAGATTGGTGCCTGCTCCGCGAATCTTAGCGCCCATGACATTAAGATAATTTGCAAGGTCGATTATTTCAGGCTCCTGTGCAGGATTCTCCAAAATAGTCTGCCCCTCTGCCATGGAGGCAGCCATAATAATATTCTCCGTTGCGCCTACGCTTGGGAAATCAAGATAAATACGCGCCCCTTTGAGCCCGTTCGGTGCACTTGCATCAATAAAGCCATGGCCGATCTCAATTTCCGCACCGAGAGCCTCAAAGCCTTTCAGATGCAGGTCAATGGGACGTGTCCCGATTGCGCAGCCACCCGGCAGAGAAATACGTGCTCTGCCGCATCGTGCCAAAAGCGGACCCATAATCAAAAACGACGCACGCATCTTGCGCACGAGATCATACGGCGCCTCGCAGCTGGTGATATTGCGCGCATCTACCCTGAGCTGCTTCTGCTCCTCATCAAATACGGCATCAACTCCCAAAGCGCTGATGACCTCGGAAATCGTATGAACATCATCAAGCGCCGGAACCTCATCCAGACGGCTCGGCTCGTCCTGTCCAAGAAGCGTTGCCGCAATAATCGGAAGCACCGCATTCTTTGCGCCGCTTATTTTCACCCGTCCTTCAAGGCGATGGCCGCCGTTGATTACCAACTTTTCCATGAAACTCAGTTTTCCCCCTAAAACTCTCACTCATCTGTCACAATCGATATGAAAATCCCGCCAAAGCAGAATATCTTTCATTGCAAATTATTCTAGTAAACAATTCATACCATAAAAGACCATATTCTTTGTAATTTTATCATGTTGCTATTTGCTTGACAAGGCGAAACACATACTTCTTTCCTTAAATGTATTGCTTTTTGCAAAAATGACACCACAAAATGTTTTAAGACATATAAAAGAGCCGTACCCCTTCTTCGGGTACGGCCCTGTTTTGCTTTACAGTTTGAATTTTCCTGTTTCGTGCGAAAGGTCCGTAGCAAGTGTAGCAAGTGCCTGTGAAGCCGATGCTATTTCCTCACTGGATGCGGACTGCTCCTCCGCCGCAGCGGAAATAGTCTGTGTGTGCTCGCTTGTCTTGCGGCTTACCGAATCGATATTTTCCACCGCGCCTACGATATTCTTCGTACCGTCAGAAACAGTCGATGCCGATGCACTGATGGAACGCATCTTTCTTTCGATATCGGTGACCATCTCCATAATACGTTCGAACTGCTCGCCGACACTCTGTACCGCCTGCGCCCCCTGCTGTACCTCCAGCGTTCCTTTCTCCATGGCGGCTACAGCTTCCTCTGTATCGTTCTGTACTGAACCGATACGGTTTTTAATCTCCTCAGCTGCCTGTGCCGACTGCTCGGCGAGCTTCCTGACCTCTTCGGCAACCACAGAGAAGCCTCTGCCGGCTTCGCCGGCACGGGCCGCCTCGATAGCGGCATTCAAAGCAAGAAGATTTGTCTGATCTGCGATGCTCGAAATTGTTTCAACAATCTGTCCAATCTGCTGTGAATTATCCCCCAGCTTCTGAACGACGCCCGCAAGATTTCTCACGACCTCTTCAATCCCCTGCATGCGTTCTGTCGCCGTGCTCATGAGCTCCTCACCCTGACGGGCTGCAGCCGCTGTCTCTGCAGTATCTGCAGCGACCTCCTGAGCCTGTGCCGTCATATTATTGATATCGTTGGAAACAGTCTCAACATTATTTTTTGCCCCATCAACATGTACGAGCTGCTTCTCCATGCCATCAGCAACCTCGGTAACAGTCTGAGCAACCTCCGTTGCCGCCTGCGCTGCCTGCTGTGCGCCTGCCGTCAGCTCTTCGCTGGACGCCGCTACCTGTTCCGCGGATTTTTTGACTTCACCGATGAGTTTTCGGAGATTCGAACCCATTGTGTTGACTCCGGCCGAAAGCTGACCCAGCTCATCATCCGAATCTACTTCAAGCTGCTGCTGATTCAGGACACCGCCCGCCATTTCCTTTACACGCTCTGCAAGCTGCTGCACGACACGGACTATGCGTGTCGAGAACCTCAGGCACGCGATAACCATGAGCAATACGCCGATAATCGTCGTAACCGCGTAAGTAATCTGCATGCGGTGAAGCTCCGCGAACATGAAGGATTCCGGAATCATGAGTCCGACAACCCAGTTAACATCCGGTACAGTGGAGTATGCAAAGACCTGCTTCTCTCCATTCTTCGTCATCATGAAATAGCCACGCTCGTTTTTGACCATTTCATCGAAGTGCGGTCCGATGTCCTTGTTCTGGCGGATATCCGAGAAGACTTCTTCTCCTCCGCCGCTTCCCAGTATCTTGCCCGTTGCTTTTTCAAAAATGATACCGGTTCCCTGCTCGCGGTAATTGAGCTCCGCTGCAATTTTTTTCAAGGTATCCAGCGTAACATCCATGCAAATTGCACCGCCGGAATACGGAACCGCCGCAGATACAACAAGCTGCTTCGTTTGAATATCCACATATGCATTCGTATAGATTGTTTTCCCGGCAGATTTCGCCGACTTATACCAGTCACGTGTACGCGGATCAAAGAGCGATGAAAGATCCTCCTTCTCCGTGAAAGCCTGTCCTGTCTCAAGGCCATTTAAAAGCGCGGAGATTTCCTTATCTCCGTTTGCCAGTGCAAGCCCCCTCTGTATAGTCGTCACATCTGCCGTACCTGCTGCCTTAGCGTACTCAGCAGCCCCCTCTGCAATGCTGACTTTTTTACTGAACCAGGCGTGAATCTGCTCGCTTCGGACGAGAATCGCTGAACGCGTTCCCCTCTCAATGCTGGCCTCCAGATTCGTTGCCGCCGTGTAGTAGCCCACAATGGCAACAATCGCCATCAACGCGCCTGCAAGACCGGCAAGTCCAATGAACTTCTGCCTAATCCCCATTTTTACCATTCCCCTTCCTTAGAAACAATGCAGAACCATATTTACAGCTATATTTTAGAACTCTGTTAGAAAATTCGCAATAAACAATTTAGCTGCTATATCGTACTTTTCTCCCTATTATTTGATGCGTTAGGAGTATTTTCTCAGCCACTAATTTTGCCTCTTGAATAAAAAAATCCCCGAAGCATCAACTTCAGGGATTGTATTTTCTTTGAAAACATGTTCACTTTGATTAGAGCAAAATGAGACAAAAGGGTATAATTTACAGCAGGTCAAAATTAATGAGCTTGGCTCCGAAAATTCCATCGACGCCTTTGACCTCTTCCATAACTGCATCAGGAATATCGTTGTCAACGATGAGGACCATGATATTCGTGCCCTCCTGTTCCGTCTTGGACACCTGCATGCCGGATATGTTGATATTGGCATTGCCCATGATGGAGCCGACCTTGCCGATAATACCCGGGCAGTTCGTATGCGGGCACACGAGGATACGTTTGTGCGGATCAACGTCTACACGGTAGCCGTCAATGGTAACGATACGGCCTTCGCTGCCGAAAAGTGCGCCCTGCAGGGTAACAGTCTTTTTATCAGTTGCAATCCGGACCGTAATGAGGTTCGAGAAGTTTGCAGTTTCCTTATTCTTCACCTCGCGGACAACAATACCGCGCTCTTTTGCAAGGCTTGGAGCATTGACATAGTTGACGGAGGTTTCGAGAATCGGATTCAGCATACCTTTGAGGACAGCCGTCGTCAGAAGCTTCGTGCTGACATCCGTGATTTCTCCCGTGTATTCAGCCTCAACGGACTTGACCGGACCCTCTGCCAGAGCACCTGCCATGCAGCCGAGACGCTCAGCCAGGTCAAAATACGGTTTAATAACATTCATAACCTGCTGGGATACCGGAGCCATATTGACTGCCGTCATTACCGGCTCACCCTTGAGGTGTGCGCGGATACCCTCTGCAACGTCAATGGAGACACCAATCTGAGCCTCAACAGTGGACGCACCGAGATGCGGTGTGAGGACAATCCCCGGGATTCCGAGCAGCGGATGGTCTGCCGGCATTGGCTCGCTTGTAAATACGTCGATAGCAGCACCTGCCACAATACCTTCTTTTACCGCATCAGCAAGATCCTGCTCGTTTATGATACCGCCGCGTGCGC
This sequence comes from Schwartzia sp. (in: firmicutes), assembly GCF_978017985.1. Lineage (NCBI taxonomy): Bacteria > Bacillati > Bacillota > Negativicutes > Selenomonadales > Selenomonadaceae > Schwartzia > Schwartzia sp. (in: firmicutes). The sequence continues at coordinate 5,684 of NZ_CDXDFU010000026.1, forward strand.
AGTTGATAAGGCGGACACCCTTCTTCATCTTGCGGAGATTATCCTTATTGAACATATTGCGTGTTTCAGCTGTCAGCGGCATGTGTACCGTGATGAAATCCGACTCAGCGATTATTTCATCAAGAGAAGCCAGCTTTACGCCCATTGCTTTTGCGCGGTCTTCCGTAACATACGGATCATATCCGATAACATTCATCTCGAATGCCTGGGAGCGTTTTGCAATTCCGGCACCGATACGGCCGAGGCCTACGATACCAAGTGTCTTTCCACGGAGCTCAACGCCGACATACTTCTTGCGATTCCACTCGCCCTTCTGTGTCGTTTCGTTGGCAATAGGAATATGGCGGGCCATAGCGAGCATCATACCCATTGTATGCTCTGTAGCAGCGATTGTATTTCCGCCCGGAGAGTTGATTACGACAATACCGCGTGCAGTTGCCTCAGGAACATCAATATTGTCAACACCTACGCCTGCACGGCCGATAATTTTCAGATTGTTGGCCGCTGCGATTACTTCCTTTGTAACCTTTGACGCGGAACGAACGATTAAAGCATCGTACTCGCCGATTGTTGCCAAAAGCTCGTCTGCCGGGAGCTTATCCTTTACAACAACCTCATAGCCTTCGCTTTTCAGAATCTCAATACCCTTAGGGGATACACCGTCCGCTGCTAAAATCTTCATAACCAATTCTCTCCTTCATTAATAATGAATGTACACACATGAACATTAACGTAAGTATATATTAACCCCTCAAAAACGTCAATAATGTACGCCCGAAAAAAACATTTTTATTTTTCCTCTTGACGCTCTTAAACCCAGGGGAGTAAAATATTACACAATCCGAGCATATTTCTACACCATATGTACGGAAATGTAACCTAAATTTTTCTGAAACATTACAGGAGGTATTTCAGATGGAAGCAAATCGTGTTTACAACTTTAACCCCGGCCCCGCCATGCAGCCTCTCGAAGTATTGAAAGAAGCTCAGGCAGAGTTTTTAAACTTTGGCGGCTCCGGTGAATCCATCATCGAGATCAGCCACCGCGCAAAAGAGTTTGACGCAGTGCTTAACCAGGCAAAGGCAGATATCCTCGAGCTCATGAAACTCGGTGACGATTACGATGTCCTCTTCCTGCAGGGCGGTGCTTCCATGCAGTTCGCAATGGTTCCGATGAACTACGCCGTGGACGGCAAAATCGGAAACTACATCGTATCAGGCAGCTTCGCAGAAAAGGCATATAAGGAAGCAAATCTCCTGGGTGTCGGACACATTGCCGCATCCAGCAAAGATGTCGATTTCCGCCACATTCCTACTCAGGATGAAATCAAGCTCTCAGAGAATGCCGCATATCTCCATGTCTGCTATAACAACACGATTTACGGCACGGAGTATCATTACATCCCTGAGACAGGCGATGTACCTCTGATTGCCGACATGTCCTCGGACATGCTCTCCCGTCCACTTGACTTCTCCAAGTTCACGCTTATCTACGCCGGTGCTCAGAAGAACCTCGGGCCGGCAGGTGTAACTGTAGTCGTCGCAAAGAAGGACTTCCTTGTGAAATCCCCGAAAACGATTCCGACCATGCTCCGCTATTCCATCCATGCGGAAAAGAACTCTGCATATAACACACCTCCTGCATTCTGCATTTACATGGTCGGCAAGACAGCAGCATGGCTCAAAGCTCAGGGCGGCCTCGAAGTCATTGCAGAGCGCAATGCGAAAAAAGCAAAGCTCGTCTATGACGTGCTCGATAACTCCGACGGCTTCTACAAGGGACACGCAGACAAAGACAGCCGTTCCTTCATGAACGTCACCTTCCGTCTTCCTACGGAGGACCTCGAAAAGAAATTCGTCGAGGAAGCAAAGGCGAACCAGCTCTGCGGAGTCAAAGGCCACCGTTCAGTCGGCGGCATGCGCACCTCCATCTACAACGCAATGCCCATGGAAGGCGTAGAGCGTCTCGCAGACTTCATGGAGAAATTCAAAAAAGCAAACGCATAAAGCACAGAAACCGCATGGCACAAGGCCATGCGGTTTTTTGCGCATATTTTTGCTTTCACTTTCTTCGCATTGCATTTAAAATACAAAGAAATTCATTTCAAATGAAAAAACTTCTTTCATTCAATCTTCAAATATGCTATAATGCGTTTTGTGAAAGACAATACTTACATATTAAATTAATGTA
>NZ_CDXDFU010000027.1:0-41422 GCF_978017985.1 Schwartzia sp. (in: firmicutes)
CTCCTGCAGCATGGTCTTGTAGTCTTTAAGATTTTCCCCAAGGTCAACCTCAACAAGCTCCTGATGAAGCTGTTCGAGGATATATGTACGGGCTGCTTCGAACCCCTGATCAAGGTAGATAGCACCTATGACCGCTTCAAAGGCATCTGCGAGAATAGAAGGACGCTTTGCGCCTCCCGTCATACGTTCGCCAGGCCCAAGAAGGAGAAAATCGCCAAGCCGCAGCTCTGCTGCCCGACGATGCAATGCCGGTTCGCAAACAACCGAAGCACGGGCCTTAGAAAGGTCTCCCTCTGAAAGATTTGGGAAATGATGGAAAAGATAAGTGCTGGAAGCAAGCTCCAGAACAGCATCCCCCAAAAACTCAAGACGTTCGTTATGCTGCACGCTTGAATCATGGGCTTCATTTGCATACGACGTATGCGTTAATGCCTGATCCAGCAGTGCAAGATTATGGAATGAAATTCCAAGCCGAGAGGAAAGCTGACCTAAGTCAGCCTCCCTCTCGGCAGTCAATACCCTATCCATATTATTCGCTGAACTTCTTAACGACGAGGCACGCATTGTGACCGCCGAATCCAAAGTTGTTCGAAATAGCCGCACGAACCTTATGCGCACGGGACTTGTTAGGAACGTAATCAAGGTCCATTCCCTCGTCCGGTGTCTCATAGTTCATCGTCGGCGGAAGCATATCATTTTCAACAGCCAGTACAGCAGCGATACATTCCACACCGCCTGCAGCACCAAGCAGATGACCTGTCATGGATTTAATGGAGCTTACAGGAACATCCATAGCGCGTGCGCCGAATACCTTCTTGCAGGCTTCAGATTCACCCTGGTCATTCATATGCGTGGAAGTACCGTGTGCATTGACGTAGTCAATATCATCCGGTGTCAGGCCTGCATCAGCAATAGCGAGCTCCATGCATTTTGCCTGATATTCTCCACCCGGAGCCGGGCTTGTAATATGATATGCGTCAGAATTCGAGCCATAGCCGGCGAGCTCTGCGTAAATATGCGCACCGCGTTTCTTGGCATGCTCAAGAGTCTCAAGTACAACAATGCCTGAACCCTCGCCCATTACAAAACCGCTGCGGTTTTTATCGAAAGGACGGGAAGCATGTGCCGGGTCATCATTGTGATCAGAGCAAAGCGCCTTCATGGAGCAGAATCCTGCAACAGCTGCCGGAGAAATGCTTGCCTCGGTTCCGCCTGCTACCATGACATCCGCGTCACCGCGCTGAAGAACGCGAAGAGCATCACCAATGCAGTTAGAGCCTGTTGCACATGCCGTCACGTTGCAGCTTGAAGGACCGTGCAGGCCAAACGTAATAGCCGTCTGAGCCGCAGCCATGTTCGCAATCATCATAGGAATGAAGAACGGGCTGATGAAACGCTGTCCCTTTGCAAAAAGCTTCTCATACTGAGAATGCATCGTCTCAATACCACCGATGCCTGCTCCGATATATGTACCGATACGGTCTCTGTCCTCTTTTTCGAGGTCAATTCCCGCATCCTTCAAAGCCATAGCGGATGCCGCAACTGCAAACTGTGCATAGCGGTCCATACGCTTTGATTCTTTTTTATCAATATATTCTGCCGGGTCAAAATCCTTAACCTCGCCGGCAATCTGCGAAGGATAATCCGTCGCATCAAATCGGGTGATTTTATCAATACCGTTTTTTCCGTCCATCAGCGCCTGCCAAAAAACTTCACGGCCGATACCGATCGGAGAAACAACGCCAAGACCAGTCACCACAACTCGATTCGTCAAAAAAAACACCTCACTCTTAGTTCGCAACAGCCACTTCAGCAAGCAGCTGATCAAAAATATCTTTCACCGGAAGAATTTTCTTAATCCGGGAGATATATTCACCGGTAAAGACAAGTCCTGTATCAACATCTCCCTGCTGCGCGCGTATAAGCGAGCGGATAATACAGAAATTATGCTTGCATTCCTTGAGGCAGTTATCACAGCGTGTCGGCGGAACATTTCCATTCATGATGCGTTCCGCAAACGGATTGTGTACTGCACGGCCGGGAAGTCCGACCGGACTGTGGATAACACAGATATCCTCAAGTTTAGATTTAAGATAAAACTCCTTTAACATAGGAGCTGAATTTGCTTCAACACTGGAAGCGAATCTGGAACCCATCTGGACTCCGCTCGCACCCATCTTTATCAGGTCAACAACATCCTGTCCATGCAGAACGCCACCCGCGGCAATCACGGGAATATCGACAGCCGCAGTAATATCCGGGATAAGCTCCCTTACGGAAGTAGACGTACCAAGATGACCGCCGGCTTCCTTTCCTTCTACGACAATCGCCGTTGCGCCAAGACGCTGTGATATTTTCGCTAATTTAACGGAAGACACAATCGGAACGATCGGAGTCCCCGATTCCTTGCCTAATCCAAACATATCCCTGGAAAAACCAGCGCCGGCCACCACGAGGTCAATCCCCTCGTCAATTGCCGTCTTCACGACTTCACTGAATTTCTTCGCTGCCACCATGATGTTTATTCCAATAATTCCATCTGTCAGCGAACGCGCCAGTCGGATTTCATAACGAAGTTCTTCTTCCGACATGCCTGAAGCCGCTATGAGGCCAATGCCTCCCTGATTTGCCACTGCCGAAGCCAGCCGGGCCGTTGAGAGACGAATCGCCATGCCGCCCTGTACGACAGGAACCTTTGCAATTTTGGCGCCAATTCTCAGCTCTGGAAGCTTCAAGTGTAACTCCTCCCATCTCTGTACCCTGCCTTTAGAAAATCCCGTGAAATTTTCACGGGATTTTACTAAAAGAAAGGAACATACCAGAACGATTACTTGTTCTGATCAATATAGGTCACAACATCCTGAACCGTCTTAATCTTTTCTGCGGCTTCGTCCGGGATCTCGATACCAAACTCTTCTTCGAAAGCCATGATAAGCTCTACGATATCCAGGGAATCAGCACCCAGGTCATCAATAAATGTAGATTCGATCGTAACTTCATCAGCTTCTACACCGAGCTGTTCAACAACGATATCTCTAACCTTTTCAAATGTCGACATGTCTTTCACCTCCCTCCAGTGATCTTACTCAATATCCTAGTTATATCACATAACCATGCCGCCGTCCACCTTGAGCACCTGGCCCGTAATGTAGGCAGCCTGATCTGAGACTAAGAAAAGCACAGCATTAGCCACATCTTCCGGCTTGCCTGCGCGGCCGAGCGGAATTCCGCCCATCATAGCTTCTTTTGCTTTTTCAGGAATCACAGCCGTCATATCTGTCTCGATGAAACCTGGCGCCACCATGTTCACCGTGATACCACGTGCCGCAAGCTCCTTGGCTGCGGATTTGGAAAAACCGATAACACCGGCTTTTGCCGCAGCATAGTTCGTCTGACCTGCGTTACCCGTAAGTCCGACGACGGAAGCCATATTGACGATGCGTCCGAAGCGCTTCTTCATCATGAGCTTCGAGACAAGCTTCGTCGTGTAAAAAATACCTTTGAGGTTTGTATTGATAACCGCATCAAAATCCTCATCCTTCATGCGAAGGAGAAGTCCGTCACGCGTGATACCTGCATTGTTAACAAGAATATCGATCTGACCGAAAGCCTCGGAAACGGTCTGAACCATTGCTTCAACAGAGGCCGGATCTGAAACATCAGCCTGAACGGTAATAGCCTCACCGCCTGCAGCTTCAATCTCTTTTTTAACCTCTTCGGCAGCCGCCGCGCTGCCTGCAAAATTCAGAGCAACCTTTGCTCCCTCGGAAGCAAGCTTCAATGCAATGGCCCGCCCAATGCCTCGGGAAGCACCCGTCACAAGGGCGCACTTTCCATCTAAAAGCATATTAGCGAACCTCCTTCCATGTGTCAAGCGTTTTTTGCAGGCTCTCCACATTTTCAACATTCATGTTTCTGAGGGTACGATCAATGCGTTTATTGAATCCGCAAAGGGTTTTGCCCGGTCCGGCTTCAATGAAATCCGTTGCGCCGAAAGCCGTCATGGCAGCTACGCAGTCCTCCCATTTTACCGGGTGATCTGCCTGCTTTACAAGATTTTCTTTAATTTCGTCAGCTTTTGTTTCAAGCTCACCTGTATAGTTGGAAACAACAGGGAATTTTGCGTCGCGGATTGTAACTTTGTCAAGCTCCGCGGCAAGCTTCTCCGCTGCCGGTTTCATAAGCGTGCTGTGGAAAGGTGCGCTGACCGGAAGAATTACCGATTTCTTTGCGCCTGCCTCCGAAAGTGCCTTGACAGCAGCTTCCACGCCTGCCGTAGCACCTGCGATAACAGTCTGTCCCGGGCAGTTGAAATTTACTGCCTGAACCGGCGAAAGCTTGGACGCTTCCTCACAGATATTTACAATTACATCACGCTCAAGTCCGAGTACGGCAGCCATAGCGCCTTCCCCTACAGGGACTGCTTCCTGCATATACTGTCCACGATGATGCACAAGACGTACCGCGTCAGCAAAATCAAGAACACCTGCCGAAACAAGAGCCGAATATTCACCGAGGCTGTGGCCTCCGGCAACTTCCGGAACCACGCCGTTCTCTTCAAGAATCTTAGCTGCGATGACGCTGACTGTCAAAATCGCAGGCTGTGTATTTGCAGTGAGTTTCAGGTCATCAGCCGGTCCCTCAAAGCACATCTTACTGATGGAGTATCCGAGTGCGTCATCTGCTTCTTCAAACAAACGCTTTGCAGACTCATAACGGTCAAAAAGCTCTTTGCCCATTCCAACCGTCTGTGCACCCTGACCCGGGAAAATGAATGCAAGTTTACCCATTCAATTTCCTCCTTTCCTTACATTTATTTCAATGCCGACTGTGCATTATCAATAGCCGGCTGAATACCGTTTACGAGCTCCTGAATAATCTCATCGCAGGATTTGATATCCTTGAGCATACCGGAAATCTGTCCGATCATTACGGAACCCATATCTACATCGCCCTCGCGTGCAGCCATGCGGAGAGTACCGATTCCGAGCTTCTCGAGTTCCTCTACCGGTGCGCCGTTGCGTTCACGGTCGAGATAGAGACGGGAAAGCTTATTCTGAAGTACACGTGCCGGGTGGCCCGTTGCCATACCGGTAACAACCGTCGAACGGTCGCGCGCTTTAAGTACCATGTTCTTATAGTTCTCATGTGCGATACATTCCTTGGAAAGTACAAAACGTGAGCCCATCTGGACAGCCTTTGCACCCATAGCGAATGCAGCAGCGATTCCGCGGGAATCACCGATACCGCCTGCAGCGATAACCGGAACATCTACCGCGTCAATAATCTGCGGAACAAGTGCCATAGTCGTGACTTCACCGATGTGACCGCCGCTCTCCATACCTTCTGCGATAACGGCATCAACACCCGTGCGGACGAGACGTTTTGCGAGCGCAACGGAAGCAACGACAGGAATAACCTTCGTTCCGATTTCCTTCAGTGCCGGAATGTATTCACCCGGATTGCCTGCGCCTGTCGTAACAACAGCGACGCGCTCATCAACAACAACCTGCATGACTTCCTTAACAAAAGGAGACATCAGCATGATATTTACACCGAAAGGTTTATCCGTGCCTGCTTTTGCTTTCTGAATTTCAGCACGCAGGACATCCGGCGGCATATGACCGGCTCCGATAATTCCAAGTCCGCCGGCATTTGAAACAGCAGCTGCAAGCTCGGCAGTCCCCAGCCAAGCCATACCGCCCTGAAACACCGGATACTTAATGTTAAGCATTCGGCAGATTACATTCTCTTCAAACATGTTTGTTCCTCCTTAGCCCATTTTCATGCAGGACAACCGCATAGTCCGGCATCGAATCCCGCCTACGCAGCGGTATAGCTACCGCAAAGCGTTGTGCCCGCTGCTTCAGCCTGGGCTTTTTTGGAATCGATGCTTTGGAAATTTTGCATTCCAATCCTTATCATATAACTTTTTACCACACTCTGGCAAGTAGTGTATAAAACCTTCCGTCAGACATGGCTTTCAGACTTTTCCGCTTCCTCGAAATCATTCTGGAGAGCTTCATCTTTGACGATTGTCTCTTTTATAACTTCCAAAACATTGCTCTTGGCAAAATCATTTGCAACACGGATCGCGCTGCAGATAGCCTTGGCATTTGAAGAACCGTGGCTGATAATGCAGCAGCCGTTGACACCGAGAAGCGGCGCACCGCCATACTCGGAAACATCCAGACGCTTTGCCAGATGCTTGAGTGCCGGTTTTACCATGAGTGCGCCAAGCTTCGTTAAGATGCCTGCGCTCTTTATCTCATCCTTTACAAGACGGATTATCGTCTTTGCCAGGCCCTCTCCAAATTTCAGAACGACGTTGCCGACGAAACCGTCGCACACAACAACATCAAAGGTTCCTTTTGGAATATCGCGGCCTTCCGCGTTTCCTACGAAATTCAGAAGCGATATGTTTTTCAGCCGCTGGTATGTTTCTTTAACAAGCTCGCAGCCCTTTGTATCTTCTTCACCTATATTCAAAAGACCAATGCGCGGCTGCTTATGTCCGAAGACAAGCTCCGAGTATACAGAGCCCATGACTGCGCTCTGCACAAGATGCAGGGGTTTACTGTCAACATTTGCTCCGGAATCCAGCAGAAGCGTTGCTCCCTTAGGTGTCGGAATCGGAGTCGCAATAGAAGGTCTTTTTATACCACGAATACGTTTAAGTACAAGCTGAGCTGCCGCAACAGCCGCTCCGGTACTTCCGGCGGAAATCACCGCATCGCATTCACCGTCATGAACCAGCTTCATCGCTACCACTACAGAAGAATCTTTTTTCTGTCTGACCGCATCAGCCGGATGTTCTCCCATTTCCACGACCTGTGTCGTGTGATGAATCGTTATCGGAAGCTTCTCCCATCCTTTTTCGTGCTCCAGCACCTTGCGGATCTGAGGTTCGTCGCCTACCAATACGATTTCACAATCAAACTGTTTAGCGGCACGCACCGCTCCGAAAACAATCTGCTCCGGAGCGAAGTCTCCGCCCATCGCATCAACTGCAATCTTCATCAGGAAACTCCTTCCTGTACTACGAAGGGCACACTGCTTCAGCGCCCTATTTCCAAGCTGTTTTAGCCATCAATACGCTTGTTTCATCATTGAACGAACAATCATAGTGAATTATTATAGCGACTTTTTTTCTAAAATGCAAGCAAAAAGAGAGCAGGAAAATTCCTGCTCCCTTTTAACCATTTCTTATTCACCCTGGGAGATAACTTCTTTGCCGTCATAATAGCCGCATTCCATGCATACATGATGCGGGAGCTTCGGCTCATGGCACTGCGGGCAAGAAACATAGCCCGGCACAGTAAGTTTCCAGTTTGAGCGACGCGAATCACGACGCGACTTAGACATTTTACGCTTTGGCGCTGCCATTCGGGGTACACCTCCTTAAACATCCACTTCTTGTACTCAATCTTCGGTCTTCATGAAATCCTGCAAGGCAGCCAGCCGCGGATCTACAGAACGGCGATCGCAATCGCATTCGCCTTTGTTGAGATTCGCGCCGCACCGGGAGCAAAGGCCCCGACAATCCGTCCGGCACAGGTTTTGCATGGGCTGCGCTGTCAGAATCGTATCCCGAATCAGAGCAGCAAGATCTATCATATCTCCGGAAAAGGCAGTACACCCGTCTTCCCCGACCTCAGTATCTTCTCCCGACGCTTCCCGAAAATCCTCACGGAAAGGATATTTCTCCTCCCGCTCAATCTCTTCAAGACAACGGTCACAGACAAAAGAGCGGATACATTTCACCGCTCCGGTCAATCGATATGCGCCGCCCGTATTCTCCATCGTACCTTCGATGATAACATCACCGGAAATCGATGCATTCTGCGGAACAGCATCTAATGCTTTTGCTGTTGTCACGAAGCGGAAATCCGCACGCTCACCGAGCGCCGCCGCATCCGCAACCTTCAGTTTTATACTCATGTTCAGCATCAACCTCGTTCTATTATAGCGACCGACTATCCCATTGTCAAGAAAATCCGACAGCAGGAAAAGCTTCAGTCATTCCATAATTGTAACACAGTCTGTCAATGAATTGCTTTCTTTCTTACACGTCCTCCAATGATATCATTGACCGCATTGATTGTCACGAAAGCGTTCGGATCTTCCTCAAGAACGACTTCCTTCAGCTTGCCGACCTCAAGACGTGTAACAACCGAGTAAAGAATCTCACGATCCTCACCGCTGTATCCGCCGGCGCCGTGAAGCATTGTAACGCCTCGGCCAAGACGGTGAAGAAGTGCTTCGCTTACTGCCTCATGCTCTGTTGTCACAATCATGACCGCATAGGATTCATCAAGTCCCTTGAGCACCACATCAATCATTTTTGAAATGATGAAGTACGCAATGAGCGAATACATTGCCTTGTCCCAGCCGAACAGAAATCCTGCGCCTGACAAAATGAAAAGATTCATGAACATGACAATTTCACCCACGGTAAAGACCGTGCGCTTATCAAGTATGATGGCAACTATTTCCGTTCCATCAAGGGAACCTCCTGCGCGCATGATAAGACCGACACCGATACCGTCGATGATGCCTCCGAATATCGACGCCAAAAACACGTCCTCTGTCACGTTGGGAATAGGCTCAAAGATTGCTGACCACATAGACAGGCAGATAATCGCTGCCGTTGTCGCAATTGCAAAGCTTTTTCCTATCTGCTTGTAGCCCCAGAACAGGAAAGGCGCATTGAAAAGCACAAGAAATACGCCCAGCGGCCAGTCCGTGACTTCACTTGCCATGATAGAAAGACCTACAACGCCTCCGTCAATTACATGGTTCGGAATCAGGAACTCTTCAAGGCCGATGGCGGCAATAAGCGCACCAACCAAAATAGTCAGGTATTTACGCAGATACATCAATACTCTTTTTCTGCCACGAAGTACTTTTTTCTGTTTGCATGGTACAGCAGGCTCCAATGCCGCAGTCTGCTGAATCGGCTTTGGAGCTTCAACGGCCGGTTGGATTTCCGTCGTATCCATCTAAACTCCTCCATTTATCATTGTTATTATATCTATATCTTATCATAAAAAAACGAAAAAAGGCAGGATAGCTTGCCTGCCTTTTTTCCGCTAAGATAAAACTTCATTTGTGCTGCCCATACGATATCCGACCAAGTCAAGCGTTACATAGCGGAATCCAATACCGCGTAATTCTTTTGCAATCTCGTCACGGTGCCTGAGCAGGTTTTCCATTGAGTCGGGCTCTGCTTCAATGCGCGCAATACTGCCGTGATGACGCACACGGAGCTGTCCTTCTGTATACGGCCGAATTGCCTTCTCAGCCATCTCCACCTGGTGCAGCCGCTGATGGGTCAGTTCAAGACCGTACTCGACACGCGAAGCAAGGCACGCCGCACTGGGTGCATTCCAAACCTCCAGGCCCCATGCCTTCGCCTGTCTTCTGATATCCGCCTTCGTCCACCCGCATTCCATGAAGGGAGAAATCACATAAGGAGACAGCTCCTCCAAGGCCCTCATTCCCGGCCGGTAATCTTTTTTGTCATCAAGATTTCCACCATCCGCAACGAATGCATATCCTTCCTTTTTTGCGAAATTCACAAGCTTTTGAAATCTTCCTTTTTTGCAGTAATAGCAGCGTTCAGGCGTGTTCGCGCAGACATCGGGATTGTCCAGATCCTTTGCTTCCACAATCATGTGACGTACCCCTGCTTTTTCTGCCATAGCTTTTGCTTTGTCCAATTCATCAGATGAAAGCATCTCGGATTTTGCCGTTATCGCAATAACATTTTCATCAAGAGCAAGATGTGCCGCATACAGGAGTGTCGAACTGTCCACACCGCCCGACAATGCAACAACCAGGCTCTTTTTCTCCCGAAGAAAAAGCAGCAATTTTTGTAATTTTTCTTCCATTATATTATTCCTTATTCGCCGAGCCTTCTTTTCAACTCTGCCAAAGCTGCAAAACGGACATTTTTAAGAGGAACATTTTTCTCATCTGCAAGGCGCCTGCAGTCTTCATATTCTGCCGATACTGAAACAATATGTCCCTTGTATGCTCCTATCTTACAGTTGACCTCTCCATATGGAGTATCCACTCTAGCTGTGCGGCGTGTCGCTTCGATTCTCTCCGGAACACTCATCACACGGATACCGAGGCTGGTTGTCTCCTGCAGTACAATTTCCGTGCATGCCTCTTTGTTTTCCGCATCAGTCAAAACCGAAAGCATATATGCCGGACGATTTTTCTTCATATAAATAGGTGTCGACCATACATCAAGAGCACCTGCTTCAAACAGGCGGTCATAGATATATCCGAAATTCTGCGGATTCATATCATCTATATTTGTTTCCAAAACATATCTTCTCTGACCGCGGGTCCCCCGAAAATCTCCCAGATACACGCGCAGAACATTGGGAATCGTCAAATCCCAATAGCCCGCGCCGTATGAAACCGTAGATGCTTCAAAATCATAAGGAAGATTCTCCGAGAATTCCGCAAAGGCGTGTATTACTGCCGCTCCCGTAGGAGTCGTCATCTCTTTTTCGTCCGCCGCATGGTAAAAAGGAAATCCTGTCAAAAGCTCGGCTGTTGCCGGTGCAGGAACCATCATTGTCCCGTGTGCGCATTTTACAAATCCGCTTCCTGTATTCACCTTTGAAACGAAGATTTTTTCAATCTCCATATACTCAAGGCAGATGGCAGTACCCACAATATCTACAAGCGAATCTGTAGCACCTACTTCATGGAACCGCACCTCATCCATCGGAACTCCATGCACCTTGCCCTCTGCTTCTGCAAGGCATGTGAATACAGCAAGGCTTTTTTTCTTTACACTGTCGCTAAGTGATGAATCCTCAATCATACGCCTGATATCGGTCATGGAACGGTGTGTATGCGCCCGATGCAGGTGGTCGGGGGTATGTCCGAAATCGTGATGATGTGTGTGCTCCTTCTCGTGCTTTGTCTCACCTTCAGAAGAGTGAGGCTCCGATGCGTATTCCTCATCCGGAGCAGCCACCTCAACATCAACATATTTTGCCTGAATGCCGTTCTTGCTTACATCAGAAACATGGAGCGTAAATTCATCCTTCGGTATAAGCTTATGAAGCTCCTTCTGCAGATGTGTCAAAGGAACTCCCATCTGCAAAAAAGCACCTAAAAGCATATTGCCGCTTATACCCGCGAAACAATCAAGATATATTGCCTTCATACGATTCACCTCATACGATTGATTTTTCCCGCGAGAATTCCCGCGCCGAATCCGTTATCTATATTCATTACCGCCACGCCCGCAGCACAGCAGTTAAGCATCGACAGAAGTGCCGCAATCCCATGGAAGCTGGCTCCGTAGCCCACGCTTGTGGGGACAGCTATTACAGGTTTATCCGTCAGTCCCCCGACAACACTTGCCAACGCGCCTTCCATTCCTGCCACAACAATGATTACATTTGCATTTTCAATTTCCTTTTCATGTGCAAACAATCTGTGAATCCCGGCAACGCCCACATCGAAGCAGGTATCAACGGCATTGCCCATGAGCCGTGCAGTAAGTGCTGCCTCTGATGCTACGGGAATATCGCTGGTTCCCGCGGTTAAAACAAGAACGCGCCTGGTCTCATCAATTATTTTGTCTTTTACCTGCTCTATATACAAAATTCTTGCCGTCGTATCATAAACAGCCTCAGAAAGTGACTCTTTAACAAAGGCCGCTTTTTCTTCCGAAACATGCGTTGCCATTACGTTGTGATGGCTTTCTTCCGCCAGCGCTTTCATAATGGCAAGAATCTGTTCCTTTGTTTTGCCCTCTCCGTATATCACCTCCGGGAACCCCTGCCGAAGCTCACGGTGATGGTCTATCTGAGCAAAGCCCATATCCTCATAGGGCAGCTGCGAAAGCTCGTCCACTCCCTGTTCCAGAGAAATTTTTCCTTCCTTATATTGTACAAGCAATGACCGAATCCATTTCTTATCCATCTTTTCACCAGCCTTCAAAACACCTTGTATAGAAGATTCGACATAACTTTTATAAATCCTTTTTACGATTTTCTTTTCATATTTGTATATTGTGCAGGAAGAACACAAAAGAAAAACGCACAGCATAATATACTGCTGTGCGTCAGATTGCTTAATATATTTTACTGTTCCTGCTGCTCCACGTATTCATTCTGCGGGGACGGCATCTGCTGCTGAACCGGCATACGCTGCAGTTCTTCCTTTGCCTGCTGGAGAACCTGCATTGCATTTCCTACATTAATAATGAGGTGGTCAAAAACCTGATTTGCATACTGGCTGGAGTCTGTGCGAAGCTGCTGCGCCGTCGTATATGCGGCATTCAGAATCTCCTGCTCCTGAGCCTTTGTCTGCTCCATGATAAGCGCAGCCTTTTCCTGAGACTGTTTTACGACTTCGCTTTCATCTACAAGATGATTTGCATATTCCTTTGCCTGATTGACAATACGCTCCGCTTCCTCGCGTGCTTCTGCCAGAATCGCATCTTTATCCTGCATTACCTGCTCTGCCTGCTGCAACTCCAATGGAAGCTCGTTTCTCAGGTCATCAATGAGCCTGACAAGGTCAGGTTCCTCAATGATACTTTTATTGGTGAATACGATATGCTTTCCATCTACAACAAGATTTTCGATTTCATCTAAAATATTGCTTACTGCCATGCCCCAGCTCTCCTTTTTATCGTTTTCGATATGATATCTGACGCAAACCGTCAGCTGTTTTTCTCTATTTCCTTTACGCGGCGTTCAACCGCGGCCTCAACACATTCAGGAACAAGTCCGTGTATATTTCCGTGAAACATCGCAATCTCACGAATTCCCGAAGAACTTACGAAATAATATTCCTGCCCCGTAAGAATAAACACCGTCTCAAGATCAGGAGCAATATGCTTAAGCATCTGTGCCTGCTGCAGCTCATACTCAAAATCTGTAACGGAACGCAGCCCACGGACGATAACATTTGCATTGTGCTCATGCATGTAATCCGGAAGCAGCCCGGAAAACGCGCCGATGGTAAGGTTCGGAATATGCTTCGTTGACTCTTTTATGAGTTTTACGCGTTCATCTACCGAAAAGAACGGTTCCTTCCTTATATTATGGAATACCGCAACAGTAATCTCATCGAACATCGTGCTCGCACGCTCGAAAATATCAATGTGTCCATACGTCACAGGGTCAAAGCTTCCTGAGCAGACCGCCTTCGTCATACATTTTCCTCCTTCAACTGATAGAAACTCAGCTGAGTTGTGCGCCCATACGTTTCATTGCGTACGCGTTCAAGCCTTGAAAGCGCGGGGAGCTCATTTTCATCACGGCCATGCTCGACCACCACAACAGCCTTATCAGAAAGCAGCGGCAAGGTATCAAGTGCCGTAAGCACCTTTTCCCAAAGCCCCTTATGATACGGCGGATCGCAGAAAACGAGGTCAAACACGCGGCCTTCCCGGGCGAAACGCCCCAAAAGAGCAAGCACATCGCCGCGAAAAATATCAGCTCTGTCAGCAAGATGGGTATGCTCCGCATTTTCTTTTACCAGTGCTGCAGTAGCCCGGTCAATGAATGCCGCATTAGCCGCGCCGCGTGAAAGTGCCTCAAGGCCAAGGTTTCCCGTCCCCGCAAATGCATCGAGCACCCGGGTTCCATATACACGCGCGCCGAGGATATTGAACAGCGATTCCTTTATGCGGTCAGCAGTTGGCCGTGTCTCCATTCCCTTCGGCGTTTTCAGCTTCATACCGCGTGCTGTTCCGGTAATAATCCTCATACAGCCACTCCAATCTTCGGGACTGCCGATTTTCCTACGGCATCCCAAACTAACAAACCGCTTTTATTTTAACACATTTTTCTATATTCGTGAACATATATACATATTAAGTGCAAAAAAATCAAAGTCTCATTGTCAGCTTTACACTTTTCAGACATGATTTGAGTATTTTGCCTTTGGCAAAACACAAACAATGCCGTATAATAAATATTGTTGTTATAACCACAAACGGGGAGGAAATAACTTTGAGCGATAAAATAATTCTTACAGGCGACCGCCCGACAGGACATCTTCACATCGGCCACTAT
The DNA here is from genome assembly GCF_978017985.1 of Schwartzia sp. (in: firmicutes). Lineage (NCBI taxonomy): Bacteria > Bacillati > Bacillota > Negativicutes > Selenomonadales > Selenomonadaceae > Schwartzia > Schwartzia sp. (in: firmicutes). The sequence continues at coordinate 14,064 of NZ_CDXDFU010000027.1, forward strand.
GTCGGTTCTCTTCGGCAGCGTGTTGCGCTTCAGAATACAGGCGAATTCAAAAAAGTATTTATCATGATTGCCGATGCCCAGGCTCTCACAGATAACTTTGCCGATCCGGGCAAGGTCCGCAAAAACATCACCGAGGTCGCCCTCGACTATCTCGGCGTAGGCCTTGATCCGGAGAAGTCCATTATATTTATTCAGTCGCAGATTCCTGAGCTCACTGAGCTTACAATGTACTATATGAATCTTGTTTCTCTCGCGCGTGTCGAACGCAATCCGACCGTAAAGGCTGAGATTCAGCAGAAAAACTTTGGTGAGGGTGTCCCCACAGGCTTTGTCTGCTACCCTATCAGCCAGGCATCTGATATCACTGCGTTCAAGGCAACAACTGTACCTGTAGGCGAGGACCAGAAACCGATGCTTGAGCAGACACGTGAAATCGTGCGCAAATTCAATGAAATCTACGCTCCTGTCCTCGTGGAGCCGGACATCCTGCTTGCTTCCAATGAGGCATGTCTGCGTCTGCCGGGTACTGACGGCAAGGCAAAAATGTCCAAGTCCATCGGCAACTGCATATACCTCTCGGATTCTGCAGATGATATCAAAAAGAAAATCATGTCCATGTATACGGATCCGACTCACATTCAGGTATCTGATCCGGGACACGTTGAAGGCAACACTGTCTTCACTTATCTCGATGCGTTCTGCAAACCTGAACACTTCGGACGTTATCTCAGCGACTACGCAAATCTTGATGAGCTCAAGGACCATTACAAGCGCGGCGGTCTTGGAGATGTCAAAATCAAAAAATTCCTCAATGAAATTCTTCAGGAGGAGCTTGAACCGATTCGTAAACGCCGCGAAGAATACGCAAAGGATATTCCCGCAGTATACGACATGCTCAAAAAGGGCTGTGAAAAGGCAGAGGAAACTGCCGCACAGACTCTTGCCGAAGTCAAGCATGCAATGCAGATTGATTATTTCTCGTAAGAGCATAAAGAAAGCCGACAGCCATTTGGCTGTCGGCTTTTTAATTGCATAATCATTTCCCAAAGGGGCGGAACGGTGGAATCCCTCCTGATGGTTTGGAATTAAAGAAATCCGGAACCTTAAGATCCTCAGCACCCTTCTTCTGTTCAGAAGATATCCTTTCCTCTCCCTCAATCGGCGGAAGCGGACGTACATTGGGTATCTCACGCTGAACCGGAGCCTGCTGAACAGGCATCTGAGGAATCGGCGGAGCCTGTTGCGCAGCAGGCTGCATAGCCACCTGCGGTGTCTCAGGAAGCGGCTGGCCCAGACGCGGCTGACGCACAATAACGCTGTCGATAAAATCCGTCGCCACAATGGTAGCGCGAACGTGTCCGTTAAGATTCTTATCAATTACCGTACCGAATATGACATTCACATCCGGATGAGTGTTTTCACGTATGTACTCCGTTGCTTCATTTACCTCAAAGAGACTCAGTGTTTCGTCTCCGCTGATATTCAAAATAATGCCGCGAGCGCCGTTAAGCGAACGCTCTATAAGCGGGCTGGTGATTGCAAGCTGCACCGCCTCCACCGCACTGCCCTTTTCGCTTTCTCCGATTCCAAGAATCGCATCGCTGGACTCGCTCTGACGGAAAATAGACGTAACATCTGCAAAGTCTACGTTTACAACACCCGTCGTCAGAATTACTTCCGAAATACAGCTTATTGCCTGCTTCAGCACTCCGTCGGCAAGTTTGAATGCCTCCATCAAAGGCATCTTCCTGTTGTCGATGAGCTTCATGAGGTTATCATTATGGATAACGACAAGCGCATCCATATACGCCTGCATTTTTGCTATACCTTCCATAGCAACACGCATCTTTCGTCTGCCCTCAAAGGAAAAAGGGGCAGTCACGACGCCTACGGAAAGGATTCCCATTTCGCGTATGCAGCGCGCTACAATTGGTGCGGCTCCGGTACCGACACCGCCGCCCATACCTGCCGTGATAAACACAAGGTCGGCGTCACGCAGCGCAACCTGCAGCCGGCTCTCATCGCTCAAAGCTGATTTCTCACCGATTTCAGCAGCGCCGCCTGTGCCGCGTCCTTTTGTAAGACGTTCACCAATCTGCAGAGTAGGCACGCCAGCCAGCTGCAAAGCGCCAAGCTGTTTGGCATCGGTATTGATAGCCAGAAGCTCAACTCCCGGAAGCTGGTCCTGAGCAAGGCGGAGCAAAACACTGTTTCCTCCGCCGCCAATACCGACTACCTTGATTCGTACGATTGCATTCCTGATATTCGCATCAAAATCCATATAGTTCGTCTCCTCCGCGTGGGAATCATTTCATCTGTTCAGCAACTTTTCTACAACTATATATATTTCGCGTTTCATTCTCATTTTCCTGCCTGTTATCATGAATTTACGCAAATATATCTCAATTTTTTTCAGCAAGACATGCGGCGATTGCGGCACCAAGTGCCGAACCATCTTCCACGGTACGGATTTCGACATTCTTCGCCTCGCTGCCCAAAAGCTCCACAAGTGCGTCATGAAGCGCAGCCTGCAGGAAAGGAACATTTTCATACAGTGAGCCTTCCACCGCAATACGCTGCGGAAGAATCATTCCACCTTCCGCCAAATGCCACAGTGTTCCGGTAAATTCAGCTGCCACGAGTCTTGCGGAACGGCGGCAAACGGCCTCTGCCAATGCTTCCGCCTGCGAAAGCTCTTCTTCGGAGAGTCCTTCAATCCCTCTGAATGCCAGTACTTTCTCTGCTCCTTCGGATAGAATCATTGACAGCTCCTCTCCCGAAAAAGCCATTACAGTCCCCTCATCAAGCCCTAAGCATGATTCAACAGCCAATGCATAAAGCTCTCCGAGATATCTTCCTGAGGTCATTTTTTCCATGCGCTGTTCACCCGGTTTTTCTGACCGCGCGTCAAGCGCAGTATCAAAAACATTCGGAACAAGCTTGGAAAAACCTCCCGATTCCATATTCAGAATCATCTTTGGACTCCGCCCGCCGAAATTCTCCAGATAACATACATTATGGCCTGTGGCGTAAATAGAACCGATATAAACGTCCTCCGCAGCATAAGCCGCCGCCAGCAGAACCGCTACTGTATCATTGACGACCGCTACAGGAGTTACATTTGAAAATCCATGACGTACAAGTGCCCGGCGAAGAAGTTCATTAACATATTTTCCTTCAACTCCCTGCACTGCAAATTCCTTCGTCCATATGATGAGTTTCGCATCATCAAGAGAATCCTGCTCCGAAGGAAACGAGAATGTATGCCCCAGAATACACGGAGTCTGATTGTCCCCGTCCAGTGCCGAGTCTACAAGTCCTGCCAAAAAATCAAAAAGCTCTTCTGCAGGGGTATCTTTTCCAATATAATCATAAATCGCGCAGCGAAGGGGAGCCGCTGCCTTTTTGATTATTTCCCATCGTCCTTTTCCATGAAGACGAAGGTGAAGAACGCGCACATTCGTTCCTCCGAAATCCAGTGCCAGATAATCTCCCGTCTCCGTTCCTTTGGGAAGTGCCACGTACGAGGGCAGCATACGGAGTGAAGATAGTCCATTCTGCTTCAGTCCCTGCTCAATATCAAACCGAAATGCCGCTGCGACAGATGAAAGCTCTCCTCCCCGAATGTGAAAAGCTTCCTCCGCCTCCCGCGCCTTAGCGCTGTTCCACACGCAGTTCACTGAAAGCTCCCATGGTCCGAAGGAAGGATTTCCGTCCAATATCCGTCCGGGTCGCTTATGAAGTAAATTTCATGCTCCGGGTCTTCGTAGCAAATGCAGTTCATCTGATCATGAAGCATATGCGCAACGGCAAAATTATCCACCGAAAAAGCCAGATGGACTTCATTCTCTCCGAGATCATACGGAGTTGTACGGTCATGCACAAATGTGAGCTCAAGCTCATGTCCCGAGTGTCCGTCGCTCAGATAAACGAAGGTACGACCGTGTCCCTCCACGCGCCTGCACTCGCGCAGACCCAAGGCCTCTCCGTAAAATGCAATAGACCTCTCCAAATCCAAAACGTGCAGATTGTTATGAACAAATGTAAACTGCATATAAGATTCCCCCTATGCGCGCGTCAATTCCCCTGTTCTGCAATTCCTTCAAGATATGTCCAGCGCTCCATCAGCGCATCAAGCTCTTCGGTAAGTCTTGTCTGTTCCCTGGTAAGTTCGGCAAGCTCCGTATAATCATCTGCCGCAACGAGTGTCATCTGTACTTCGACACCCTTCAGTTCTGCCTCCTTCGAAGCAATTATATCTTCTATTTCCGCATATTCCTTCTGTTCGCGGAATGTCAGCTTTTTCTTTTCTGCCGGTTTTGGAACCGGTTTGTCAGCTTCTGTCTGTGCAGCCCTTCCTGTTCCTTCAGACTCCGTATTTCTGATGGAAGCCATGCTTTCCTCTATGCGGGCCTGCTGTTCAGACCAGCCTCCGGTATATACAGTCCATTTGCCGTCACCTTCCGGAACAAGCACACGCTCTGCCAGACGGTCCACAAAATATCTGTCATGTGAAACGAAAATTATCGCACCTGCAAAATCATCAATGAAGCCTTCCAATGCCTGCATTGTTTCAAGATCAAGGTCATTGGTCGGTTCATCAAGGAGCAGTACATTAGGAGACTCCATGAGGATACGCAGAAGGAACAGTCTTCTCTTTTCTCCTCCGGAAAGCTTCGAAATAGGAGCCCACTGCAGGTCCTCCGGAAAGAGGAACCGCTCCATGAGCTGAACTGCTGAAAGCCTTGTACCGTCAGCAAGTGTCACATGTCGTGCCGTTTCCTGTATATAGTCAACAGCGCGCATACGAGCGTCCATCTCCGCTGTGTCCTGTGTAAGATGCCCTATTTTTACAGTCTGCCCGATAGTTACAGTCCCATTGTCAGGCGTGAGCTTTCCTGCAAACACATTGAGAAGTGTGGATTTCCCGACTCCGCTCGGGCCTAACACAGCCAGTCTGTCCTTTCGGCGCACTGTATAAGTGAGTCCGCGGACTATCTGTCTGTCACCAACCGAAGCCGAAACATTCTCAAGCTCGATTACAGTCCGTCCCAAACGGCTTCCCGCCAGTCCGATTTCAACAGTCTGCCTCGATAAATCAACACTCTCAGCCTTGACTGCTTCATACCGCTCTATGCGGGCACGCTGCTTTGTAGAACGTGCCTGTGCCCCGCGCCGTATCCACGCAAGCTCGCGGCGCAGAAAGTTCTGGCGTTTGCGCTCACCGGCTTCCTCACGTTCAATACGCGCAGCCTTCTGTTCAAGAAAACTGGAATAATTTCCGGTGTATGTATAGGTCTTTCCTTTATCAAGCTCAAGAATACGGCCTGCCGTATTGTCGAGAAAGTAGCGGTCATGTGTAACCATAAGAAGCGCACACTTCTGCTGGCGAAGGTATTCCTCCAGCCACACAATGGTATCACTGTCCAGGTGGTTAGTAGGCTCATCAAGCAAAAGAAGGTCAACGGGGCGTATCAGTGCCGCCGCAAGGGCAAGTCTTTTTTTCTCTCCGCCCGACAGGGTTCCAACCGGCTTTCTGAAATCGGTAAACCCGAGACGAGTCAGTATCATCTTCGCGCGATTTTCAAGCTGCCAGCCGTCGAGCGCATCAATACGTGCCGAGAGCTTTATGATTTTTTCTTCAGCCGCGTGGTCTGCAGAAGACTCTGCATCTGCCAGAGCCATCTCATATTCTCTAAGTGCCTCCATCAAAGGGCTTGTGCCGCGCAGCGCTTCCATCAGGATTGTGTTTTCCGGAGCAAGCTCTTTATCCTGCTCCAGATACTCCATATCAAGCCCGCGCTGGCGGTGGATTGTTCCCTCATCTGCCGGAAGGACTCCCGCAAGGGTTTTCAAAAAAGTAGATTTTCCCGTTCCGTTTACGCCGACGATTCCGATTTTATCTCCTTCGCCGACGGACAGATTAACATCGGTGAAAAGTCTTTTTTCACCGTAGCTTTTTGTCCATCCTTCAACCGATAAAATCATTCCGAATCTTCCTCCCGGCGTCCCGGCGCATGAATCTCGTCATGCTCTTCTTTAAGGTCATGTTCAAGCTTCACCAGCACACGCGTAATTCGAAGATGCTCGACTTCCTCGACAAAGAATGAATTGCCCTCGTATGAAACCTTCTGTCCGATTCTCGGTGGTGTTTCAACCTGCGCATAAAGCCAGCCTCCGAGAGTATCGACATTTTCTGCCTGAATATTTATTTCAAGGATATCATTGACCTCCTCAAGCATAAGCTTTGCATCAACAGAGAAAAGACGGTTGCCCTTGCGTTCCACTGTCGGCCTTTCATGGTCGAACTCGTCCTGAATATCGCCTACAATCTCCTCAACAACGTCCTCTATTGTTACCATGCCGGCAGTTCCGCCGTATTCATCAACAACAACCGCCAGCTGTACCTTCTTTTGCTGCATTGTCTGCAAAAGACGCGGAACGGACATAGGTTCCGGAACAAAAAGAGTTCTACGCGCCAAACGGCGGAGATTCGGGCGGCGTCCGTGGCAAAGCGGATCAAGCAGGTCTTTTATATGCAAAAATCCTATAATATCGTCCTTGCCCTCCCGGCATATAGGATACCGTGTAAGGCGTTTTTTTAGTGCCACCTGGATATTTTCTTCAACGGTATTTTCCAGGAAAAGACATACCATATCGGTACGGGGCACCATTATATCGCGCACCGATTTATCCGAAAAATCAAAGACATTATCAACAAAATCGTATTCCGTCTTATCGATTGCTCCGTGCTTGCGGCTTTCTGCCATCAAAATGCGCAGCTCCTCTTCGGAATGGACATCCTCCTTCTCCGGAGTAGGCTCAAAACCCAGAGCGCGCGTTACAAAATTCGCAACATGATTCAAAAGCCAGACAAACGGGTATGTAATCTTCTTGAAGATAAGAAGCGGAATCGCCAAAAACAAAAGCGCGTTCAGCGCCTTCTGTATGGCAATATTTTTCGGTGCAAGCTCACCGAGTATAATATGAGCCGCCGTGATTATTGAAAAAGCAACCGTAAACGAAATAGTCTCCGCAGCGGCACCTGTAATGCTTACCGCTTCGAACAGAGGCTGCAGCAGGCGGCTTAAAAACGGCTCACCAACCCAGCCCAAACCCAGGGACACAAGTGTAATGCCGAGCTGTGTTACAGACAGAGAAACATCCATCTGATCCACCAGCATTTTTGCATAACGTGCCCTTGTCTTTCCCGCCTTTATAAGTTCCTCGAGCTGTGACGGGCGTACCTTGACAATAGTGAATTCAGCGGCAACAAAAAAGCCGTTGAAAATGATAAGCACCATTATCAAAATCAGATTGCCCGAGACAAACGCAAAATCCAAACAAACAACCTCCAAAATCTCTACAAAATCACTTCTATTGTAACACCCTGTCCCCTGTCACGGCAAGACCGGACGTCCCTTGCTGTCATCATATGTAGCCGTGCAGTTGGGATAATTTGAGCAGCCCCAGAAATCACCGTTCCTTCCATGCACCAGCTGCAGGCTTCCTTCCTTGCAGTGCGGGCAAAGCCACGGGCTCTTCTCCTTGGGCTTGGTCATGTGCTCCATAGGTGCCGCGGAGGGCTTTGGCTCATTTCCCCATTTGCGTACCTTCGGAGCTGCCGTCTGTGCCAAAAAGGCCTGCGCCGAAAGCTCAGGCTGATACTGTGCAGTAAACGCGGCCATTTCATCTTCACTCATCATGAATGACGATGGCTGCGGAGCAGGCTTGTTCGGGGTGTACTGCCTCTGTGAAGTACGTGCAGCAGCAGGCTGATACGAGCCCCTGTTTGACGCACCCGAAATATCAGGCTTCCCGTCCATGTCATTGCAGGTCATTCTGCACCGTGGGAAATTTGTACAGCCCCAGAAATCCCCGTTCTTTCCATGTTTCTTTGTCAAAACACCCTGATGGCATCTGGGGCATGGATACTCTCCCTTTACCTCCATCTTCACCCCAAAGGCCTTTTCACAAAGGCGGCGCGCAAAGTCCTCCTGCTCCTTCAGAAACGCGTCAATGGTTCCGTTGCCTGCCGCCATGGAGTGGAGCTCGTCCTCCCACACGGCTGTTTTGTCAGGATATGTCATATCATCAGGCAGCGCATCTACCAAAAGCTCAGCCGACGGCTGAGGAATCAGATATTTCTTCTTGCCCTGCTGACTCAGAAACTTTCTCTTGATAAGGTCTTCAATGATTGAGGCACGGGTCGCTTCCGTCCCTATTCCGCTCACGTCCTTTAGCTGTTTCTTTGCCTCCGGGTCCTTCACATATTTATGAATATCCTTCATGGCAGCAAGAAGCGTGGACGGAGTAAATCTCTGCGGCGGCTTTGTTTCCTTTTCATCAAGCTTTCCGCTCTTATACTGCACGGCATCCTGCTTTTTCATCTGCGGAAGCTGTGCGCTTTCGTCGTCCTTCTCCTCGTCCTTTTCCGCCTGTTTTCCGCTATAGAGCGCCTTCCAGCCCATCTCCTTCACCACGCGGCCGCTGGCTGCAAAAAGTTCTCCGCCGTAACGGACGCTGATTTTTGTCTGGTCGTATGTATGCTCAGGATAAAACTGCGCAAGATATGCCTGTGCAATCAGGAAATACATATTCCGCTGCATAGGCGTCAGCGTCTGGAGCTGAACACGTACCGTCGTGGGAATGATTGCATGGTGGGCCGTGATTTTTTTATCGTTCCAGGCACGGCTGCGGATACTTTCGTCTGCGCCTGCCGCCCATGCCTGAAGCTGCTCATCATCGATGCCGGTAAGATTTTTCAAAATTGCCTTAGATGCGGGAATCTGGTTTTTCGGAAGATATTCGCAGTCCGAGCGCGGATATGTGGTAAGCTTCTTCTCATACAGCTGTTGAGCGGTATCAAGCACCTGCTGCGGGTCATAGCCAAATCTTTTTCCCGCCAGCACCTGCAGAGACGACAGGGAAAACGGCAGACGCTGGGGCTCCTTTTTGCCCGTGGTCTGATACGAAGAAATAATGCCGTCCGTTTTCGCATTCTCAAAAGACTGCAGTCTTGCTTCCGCTTCATTTTTATCTACCAGGCGCCCCTCACTGTCAAGTCCGTTCTGACTTTCCTTCGGTTTCCATGCGGCATCAAACTCACCATTTTCATGCGTAAAATGAGCCTTTATCGTGTAATAGGAAACAGGATGAAAATCCTTTATCTCACGCTCGCGGCGTACTACCAGAGCAAGCGTAGGAGTCTTTACGCGGCCTATAGGCAGTGTCATGTCATGGCCTGCTCTGCGCGCGGCAAGTGTGTAGGCACGGGAAAGATTCATACCGATAAGCCAGTCGGCACGCGCACGTGCAAGTGCCGACTCCTTCAAATGCGCGAAATCACGGTTGTCACGCAAATCAGCATTTGCTTCCCGTATGCTCTTTTCATCAAGTGCGTTCAGAAGAATACGAAGTACCGGCTTCTGATTACCTACATATTCAAGTACTTCATCAATAAGCAGCTGTCCCTCACGGTCCGGGTCTCCCGCGTGCACGATTTCGTCCGCGCGCTCAATAAGGCCCTTAACAATGCCGAACTGCTTGCGGCATGACTCCGCCACCATGAGCTTCCATTCCCGCGGCACGATGGGAAGGTCTTCCGTTCTCCATTTTTTATATTTTTCATCATATTCCTCAGGCTCTGCCTGCCGAAGAATATGTCCGAATCCCCATGTCACGATACCGTTAGGTGTTTCCAGAAATCCATCGCCCTTGCGTACCGGCGCACCGAGAATCTTTGCAATCTCCCTGCCCATGCTGGGCTTTTCCGCTATATAAAGACGCATCATTCACACTTCCTTTTATGGGAAAGCGACTCACTCACGTCTGTACGTCGCTTTTCTTTCCAAATACATACAGTATTTTACCATATTTTCATGGTTCTCTCTTGCATTTTCAAATCTCTCAGGTATAATATTTTTGTATATGTACACTTGTAAAGTATAACATTAAATAGATAAAAGGAGACTTATTATGGCAGACGAACAGACAAAAGAAGAACCAAAAAAGAAAGAATTCTCTGAGCGCGTAACACAGCTTATCGCGCTTTCTGCGCTTTTCCTTGCAATATGCGCCACCTTTGCATCACTGAAGGCAGGAGCCTACGGCAACAAGGCAATTCTTGCGCAGAATCAGGCCTCGGACGGCTGGTCTTATTATCAGGCAAAAAGCCTCAAGGAAAACACCTACAAGGTGCAGCTGGATCAGATGAAAATGAATCCCTCCCTTGATGCCGAAGCGAAAGCAAAAACTACTGAGAAATATAAGTCGACAATAGAGCGTTACAAAGCAGAGGAAAAAGAAATCAGCGAAAAAGCAAAGACTGCCGAAAGCCTGCGCGATAAATCCCTTGCATTTCAGGGACGCTTCGCCGAAGCACTGACCTATCTGCAGATTGCCATCCTGCTGGTTTCCCTCGCGGCTCTTGTAAAACACATATACTTCTGGTACATCGGCCTTGGAATAGGTTCAGTCGGTGCATACCTGTTTATCTCAACTTAAATGGACACACTCTAACCACAGGAGGCAGACAACATGACGAAGAAAACATTCCCTCTGAATCAGGCACAGCTTGAGGAAGTTATAAAAAAATATCCTACCCCATTTCACATTTACGATGAAAAGGCTATCCGCGAAAATCTCCGCCGTCTTTTCAAGGCTTTTTCCTGGGCTCCGTCCTTCCGCGAATATTTCGCGGTAAAGGCAGCACCGAACCCGGCACTCTTACAAATCATGAAGGAGGAAGGTGCCGGGGCAGACTGCAGCTCCATCGCAGAGCTTGAGCTCTCCCACATGGCAGACATAGGCGGAGAAAAAATCATGCTCACCTCCAACGACACTCCTGCAGATGAATTTCAGCGTGCCATTGAGCTTGGTGCTATCATAAACCTCGACGACATATCCCATATCGACTACCTCGAAAAGAACGCCGGCTTCCCTGAAGTGCTTTCCTTCCGTTACAACCCGGGAGCATGCATTGCAGGCAACGACATCATCGGACGCCCTGAGGAAGCAAAATACGGTCTCACGCATGATCAGCTCATTCAGGCGTATAAAATCGCGAAGGAGCGCGGCGTTAAACGCTTCGGTCTCCACTGCATGGTCATCTCCAACGAGCTTCATTCCGATGCCTTCATCAACACCGCACGCCTTATGTTCAATACCGCGGCTGAAATCTACAAGGAAACAGGCATCAAGCTGGAGTTCGTAAACCTTGGTGGCGGCATCGGTATACCATATCATCCTGAGGACAACGCAGTCGACCTCGAATACGTCGGTGAAGGTATTCACAAGGTCTACAAGGAAATCATCGAGCCTGCAGGTCTCAGCGGTCTTGCCATCGCAATGGAATCGGGCCGTGCCATCACAGGTCCCTACGGCTGGCTGGTATCTACAGTACTTCACGAGAAAAAAACCTACAAGGACTACATCGGTCTCGACTCCTGCATGGCTAACCTCATGCGCCCGGCTCTTTACGGCGCATACCATCACGTAACGGTAGTTGGCAAGGAAGATGCTATCTGCGATCATGTCTATGACATCACAGGCTCCCTCTGCGAGAACAATGATAAATTTGCCATTGACCGCTGGCTTCCGGAAATCTCCATCGGCGATCGCATCATTATCCATGATGCCGGTGCTCACGGACACGCAATGGGCTTCAACTACAACGGAAAACTCAGAAGCGCGGAGCTGCTTCTGAAGGAAGACGGATCGGTTGAACTCATCCGCCGTGCCGAAACTCTTGACGATTACTTTGCAACCCTTAACTTCCCCGGCTGCAAATATAAGATGAAAAAATAACTGAGTTTAAACAAATAAGAGCTGCCGCAAAAGGTTTCCTTTTTGCGGCAGCTCTTATTTTACAATTCTTTTCCCAAATATACCGGTACTCACAAATAAAATTTTATCTATGCTAAATTATCTATGGATAAAGTTTATAAATCATGTTATTATATATACAGAAAAACGGTTTATATCGTTTTTCCAAACTCCATCTGTTTATACCCCGTGTCTGTGTTTCACTGTACACAACCCACTGAACAGAACTGGCCGCCGTCCCTTTTTCCTGTCTTGAGACGGCAGTTGGTACCCACTCCTAAGGAACTGAACACACCTTAATGAGCACAGACACAAAAACCCCGCCTTTCGGCGGGGTCTTTTTTTATCCTTAAATCATTCCGATGCGTTAAGCACTGCTTCTCTCATTTCTTTTCCGGCCACAGTATTATAAAGTCCTGCAAGAACTACAGGCATTCTCTTTGTGCTTGTTGTCATCTGCTGTACGGAAACAACATTTCCTTTTGTATCAAGCACAGTTTCCGTAAGCATTACTTCGTAGTCATGATATCCGCGCGACTCTCTCTGCCGTTCCGTTTCATACTGCTGAACGAGAGCATATCTGCAGCCGTTGGCCCGGGCAGCAGCCGCTATTCCCGCAAATGTATCAGGAACCTCACTTCCTACGACGAGGCCGTCAATCTGATGTGAAAGCAGCTCCGCGGCCGCACGTGCAAGATAAGGCGCATCTCCGGCAACAGGCTCGTCAAAACCCGCGCTCACTGCCAGAAACACACGAGGTGAATCTCCCGGAGCAAGGGTAAAATCCGCCGGAATCGTATCGTAATACTCACGCATTATTCCGTCAACATAGCCGACCATCGCATGAGCCTCTCTTTCCGACCCTTTAGGTGCCGTAAGCTTGCGCTTTTCTCCAAACTGTGTGTATCCTGACCTCAGTGACTGCAGCACTGCTTTTACCGGGTCTCCGGACATAGTCACACGCCGTACATTCAGCTTTTCGAATTTCTTTGCAAAGGCATCATTTCCTACCGCGGGAGCACCAAAGGTAACAACATCTATCTGTTCCGCAGGGACTCCCATATCTACAAGACGTGCCGCAAGCAGTACAGATACAGCTCCGCCCAGACTGTGGCCTGTTATACATATACGGCTTTCAGGATGCGCAAGAAGCTCATCGCGAAGAAGCTCTCCCATTGTCCAGCCGTTTATCTTATTTGTGAAAAAAGCTGTTTGGGTATATGTGTTAAATCCGCTGTGCACAAGCGGTTCCTTTGCCGTCATTGTGGTTCTCGCAGCTTCAGCGGCAAACTCTTCAGGCGTTTTCCCGCCAAAGGGAATCTTTGTCAGTGAAAGATCGTTTTCGATATCCTTCCATGTTGACGTCCCCATAATGGAAAGCATATACTGTGCCTTTCCGCCGGGCTGATCCTGTCTGACAAGGTAAAACTGAGTATCTGCTTTTACGTTTTTTTCGTGAAAGGGTTCCATATTCCAGCCCGCTGCCGCAAGCTCGCTGCGGGCAATCTGCCCCAGCCTGTCGTTATAGCTTGCAAGAGACAGCCACGCACACATATAATCCTGTTCGATGGTAGATACCGCTTCTGCCCGCTGCATGATTCCCGTCAGGAAAATACATACAGCCAGCAGCACTGCTCTGACTAAGCGAAGTTTTTTCTCCATTGAACCTTACCCTCCCTTATCCGACATGTCTGCCGCAAATACTTAAGGAAAACCACTCAATACTTCTGGCGCTCGCGGAGATCTCTCTCCATATCGCGCTTTGCCGCCTTCTCGGCAAGGTCTCTGCGCTTATCGTAGGTGTGCTTTCCGCTTACAAGAGCAAGCTCTACCTTTGCCCTGCCCTTCTTGAAATACACCTTAAGAGGAACAAGTGTGAAGCCCTTTTCTCTTGTCTTCCCGAAAAGCTTGAGGATCTCCGCCTTATGCATCAAAAGGCGCTTCGGACGAAGCGGGTCGCGGTTAAAAACATTGCCGTGCTCATATGGGCTTATGTGAAAATTCTCGAGAAATATTTCCCCGTTCTTTATGGAGCCGTAGCTGTCCTTAAGATTGGCCTGTCCTGCCCGAAGAGATTTAACCTCCGTACCGAAAAGCTCAATCCCGGCTTCGTATGCTTCATGTATGAAATAATCATGGCGTGCTTTTCGGTTTTCGCAAACCATATGCTCAGCCAAATTTTTCTTTCCCATGCTGCTCCCTCCGTTACTCTTTGTCCTTTCGGCGTCCGCCCCGCGGTTTCTTCTCTGCCGCAGGCTTCGGGTCAGGCCATACGGCCTTGCTCGGAAGTCCGTCCAGGATAGGATTTACCTTACGCGAGGAATCACGTTTTGTCTTTTCCTTCGTCCCTGACGTTTTTTTCTCTGAGCTTTTTTTCGCAGCCTTTTTAGACTCTGATTTCACGTCAGACTTTTTTGCAGCCTTTTTCGACTTTTCCTTCTTCGATACTTCTTTTTTTGCAGCCTTTTTCTTTGAAGAAGCTTTTTTCTTGTCAGCAGGCTTCTCTGCCTTTACGGATTTTGCGCTGCTGCCTTTTTTCGCCTTTTCCTGTCCGTCGGACACGTAGACGCCGTTATCCTTAAGAATAAAGTCGATATTTCTTTCCTCTACGCTGGCGCGTACCAGAACTACCTCAACCTCGTCGCCGAGCTGATAGGATTTTCTTGTGCGTTCGCCAATCAGGGCATACTGCTCCTCAACGTACTCGTAGTAGTCATTTACCATGCGTGATACATGGACAAGACCTTCTACACCGTTTTCAAGCTCTACGAAAATACCGAATGCAGTAACGCCGCTGATTACACCCGTGAAGGTATCACCGACGAACTGAGTCATGTATTCTATTTCCTTCATCTCAGTAGTTTCACGCTCAGCTTCTACCGCCACGCGCTCTCTGAGAGATGTATGCGTCGCAATTTCAGGCAGAATTCCGCGCACGTAATCCTGCTTTTTCGCAGACATTGAGCCTGTTGCAAAGGTCTCACGCAGGAGTCTGTGGACAATAAGGTCCGGATAGCGGCGGATTGGTGACGTGAAATGCGTATAATACTGCGCCGCAAGTCCGAAATGTCCGAGATTTGCATCAGCGTAGCGTGCCTGCTGCATTGAACGCAGTGATACCGCGCTTACGATACGCTCTTCCGGACGTCCTTCCACACGCTCCAGCACCTTCTCCACATCACGGGGACGGATTGCTCCCTCCTCGTCCTGCTGTACATGAAGTCCAAACATAGCCAAAAGATTGTTGAGACGTTCTATTTTTTCGCCGTTCGGCTGCTCATGAACACGGTACAGGAAAGGAAGCTCCTTCTTTTCCATGTGCTCCGCTACAGTCTCGTTTGCGAGAAGCATACATTCCTCAACAATAGACTCCGAAAGCGAGCCCTCTCTCTTAATGAGCTCAATCGGGTGGCCTTCCGCGTCCAGCTTTACTTTAATCTCAGGAAGATCAAAGTCTATAGAGCCTCTTGCATGGCGCACCTTTTTGCGTGCATTGCGCAGCTCACGGAGAGTTTCAAGCATCGGGAGAAGGTCCTTATTCTTCTCCGTCGCCTCAGGATCATTGTCTACGAGAACTTTATTCACGATATTGTACGTCAGACGGCGGTATACACGTATGACCGCCGGGATAATTTCATAGCTTTCAACCTTACCGCTCGGGGAAATCTGCATTTCGCACGCCATTGAAAGACGGTCCTCGCCCTGGTTAAGGCTGCAGATTCCGTTGGAAAGCTCAAAGGGAAGCATAGGAATAACGCGGTCAACGAGATAAACACTCGTTCCGCGGGCATATGCCTCTTTGTCAAGGGGTTCTCCCTCGCGTACATACCAGCTCACATCGGCAATATAGACACCAAGGAACCAGCCACCGTCTTTACGGCGCTCCGCATAGACCGCATCATCAAAATCCTTGGAGTCATCACCGTCAATAGTGACCGTTGTAAAGTCACGGCGGTCACGGCGGCCTTCATATTCCTGCGGCATAACCGTCTGCTGAATATGATCTGCCTGATTCTGTACATCAGCAGGAAATTCCTGCGAAAGGTCATATTGGCGCATTACAGAAAGCACATCTACGCCCGGATCGCCCGTTTTTCCGAGTACTTCCGTAACCTGTCCTTCAGCACTGTGTCGTCCTTCAGGCCATTTTGTGATTTCCACAACGACCTTCATTCCGTTCTTTGCTCCGCCAAAAGCTTTTTTCGGCACAAAAATATCCTGTCCGAGCTTCTGGTCATCAGGCGTTACAAACGCAAAGGAGCGCGTTGCCGCAAAAGTACCTACAATTTTCGTGTTGGCACGTTCAACAATGCGGATAATTTCACCCTCGCGGGAACGTCCCGGTATAGGCGACGGCGTTACACGAGCGACTACGTGGTCGCCGTGCATGGCACTTCCCAGCATTGCTCCCGGAACAAAAACGTCTGTCTCGGTTTCAGTAAGGCGTACATCGGGAATGATAAATCCGTAGCCCTTGCCCGACATGCTGAGTTTTCCGACCACGAGGTTCATGTGCTCAGGCAGTCCATAAAGTCCGCTTCGGTTTTTAATGACTGCGGCACGTTTTTCCAGCGCAGAAAGCGCCTCCCAAAAAGCGTCCAGCTCCGCGCCGGAAATAGCCATTCCGTCCGCAAGTTCCTCCGCCGGCATATGGCGGTGGACCTTTTCTCTCATGTAAGTTAAAATCTTTTCTTCAATTTCTTTTTGCATATTTCACTCCATTACGGCTATTGTAGCCGTTCCTTCTGCTGTTATCGTCCCATCGGGCAGAGCGATTTCTGCCTTCATTTTGACGAAATTTCCTTTTTTCGAATCAATCCAGCCCGCAATGGTGAGTTCCTCTCCAATAGGGGTAGGACGGCGGTAGCGTACGTCAATTCGTGCCGTGACGGAACGCTGTCCGCTTATTTCATAAAGATAGCCGCCCATTGCTTCATCAAGCATTGTAGACACGATGCCACCATGAACAGTTCCTCCGTAGCTCTGATATTCACGTGTCAGTACCTTTTTCGTCACAAAACGGTCATTCTCTACACGAAAATCAAGGTGAAGCCCGTAGGGATTATTCGGTCCGCAGCCAAAGCAAAATCCATCGCCCTCTGCCTGGTTGCGGTTAAGTTCTTTTTCTTCCA
The DNA here is from genome assembly GCF_978017985.1 of Schwartzia sp. (in: firmicutes). Lineage (NCBI taxonomy): Bacteria > Bacillati > Bacillota > Negativicutes > Selenomonadales > Selenomonadaceae > Schwartzia > Schwartzia sp. (in: firmicutes). The sequence continues at coordinate 31,022 of NZ_CDXDFU010000027.1, forward strand.
TGGTTATACTGCTCCTGTCTTCAAAAATGCAATCGTATTCTCAAAAACGGTATCCCGTTCACAGTCAAGCATCACACGGTGGCCCGAGGATTTTAGCCACAGGAGCTTTTTATCCGATGAGCCCACGTGCTCCATGATAAACCTTGCGCTCTCGGCATCCACAGTATGATCACGCTCACTCTGTACCACCAGAAGACGTGTTTTGACCTTTGAAAGCTGCTCCTTCGTCTCCGCAATCATTTTCAAAAGCTCGTGAATAGAGAGAAAAGGAATAACACGGTAACAGAAACCATATTCCGGCGGCACATTCTGCATTTTCTTTCTTATGCGCGGAAGAAATTTCCCTCTGCAGCCTTCACGGGGCGGAAGCAGATGAAGCTGCCGTGCCTCACGGATAAAAACCGGTGCTGCCAATGCTACCACCTGCCAGACAGGCTCCACAGTCGAAAGCCAAAGAGCGAGAAGCGCCCCCATGGAAATTCCAACAACTGCCGTCCGTTCACAAATGGCGGATAAAATATTCCATCCGTCGACGACTGCATCCCGCCAGTCATCTACAGTCATATGCTCCATATCCTCAGGAGTCGTTCCGTGTCCCGGAAGACGCACTGCAAGAACGGTAAATCCTGCCTTGTTCAATGCCTCTCCGAAAAGCCTCATTTCAGACGGTGACCCTGTCAGCCCATGTATCAAAAGTACGCCGTCAGTTCCTCCGGGCAAAAAAAACGCTCCGGCACCCTGTTGTATCACCAGCAACCCCTCTTCCGAAAGTGCGTAAAGAAAGTCCCTTCAAAGAACAAAAACGTCCCCGGCTTTACGTCGGGAACGCTTTAATCGTCTTCTTACATTGTCATCTTTGCAATGACGAGCGTAATGGCTGCGAAAAGAATCGCAAACACCACGGTAATGCGCGCCAAAAGTGCATCTATTCCTCTTGCCTTCCCGCTGAAAACGGTATCTCCGCCGCCATCGAGCCCGCCCATGCCGGCCGACTTCGGCTCCTGTCCCAGGACTGCCGCAATGAGGACGATCGCAACAAGCGCGTCGAGAACCATTAAAACCGTAAGCAATGTGTTGCCTCCTCCATTTAAAACCTATCACTTCATCTTACCACATCTTACGGAAGTTAGCAACTCATTGTTCCCCGTCTGCCTGCGGAGCTTCCATTTCGTGACCGACAGCACTCTCGATAAGAGCATATACCTCCTGCAGGTGCGCATAAGCTGAATCAATGATTTCAGTCATAAGCTTTGCGTCAAACTTCTCTGCCGAACACGGAACAACGGCATCAAGCACAAGGTCTCCGTCCTCGTTTACGTAGTATTTGAAGGATTTGAACTGACGGTTCATCTGGTTGATATAGTCAGCAATCTTTGCGCTGTTCTCTTCCGTTACAGAACGAAGCGCTGCCCAGACACGAACTATGGAATAGGCCGTGTTATCAAGAATAACAATCATCGGCACCTGATATCCGTCCTTAACCTCAAGACTGGAACGGAAAAGTACCGTATCAAAATCATCCTGCGTTTCCTGTATGCTGAAAATATCGTCTCCCAGTGTCGAAACATACTCGTTAAAAAGCTCGGCTTTCTTATTCAATGAAATCGCTCCTTATTTTAGTCAATTGTATAAACACGCATCGTACTGGTCTTACCTGCAACATTCTTGATTCCCGAGGTTATGACCGCAAGGTCTCCCGTTTTTACAAGGCTGTAGCCCTTGGCTATATCCGCAGCCGTTTCAAGAATTTCCGTTGTGCTCTTCCAGCGCTTTTTGGTCAGCATCGGAACAACACCCCAGCGAAGATTCAGATGACGCGCCACAACAGAATCGTAAGTCATGGCCGCGATAACTGCCTTCGGGCGGTATTTTGAAACCATCTGTGTCGTGTAACCGCTCTCGGTCGGCGTAATAATAGCCTTTGCGTTTATTTCATATGCTACCTGCACTGTTGCATGGGCAATGGCCTCGGTTGTCGCGCGGCGCATTATGCCTCTTCCCTCGAACAGGCTCTTGTATTTCAGGGCTTTTTCTATGCGGAGCGCTACACGGTTCATTGTCTGCACCGCTTCCACCGGATAATCGCCGCTTGCAGTCTCGCCGCTGAGCATGATTGCATCAGTACCGTCGAGAATTGCGTTAGCCACATCGGCAACCTCCGCACGTGTCGGACGCGGATTTGAAGTCATTGACTCAAGCATCTGTGTTGCGACAATGACAGGCTTTCCTGCCTTGTTGCACTTCTCGATAATTTCTTTCTGAATGAGAGGAACATCCTCCGCGGGGACCTCAACGCCCAAATCACCGCGGGCTACCATAATGCCGTCCGATGCCTCAAGAATCTCGTCGAAATTTTTCACGCCCGCAAGATTTTCAATCTTCGGGATAATTTCCATATGCCCGCCGTGTTTTTTGATGAGTGCCCTTATGGCATGCACATCTTCTACACGCTGAATGAAGGATGCCGCAACGAAATCCATATCATTTTCAATACCGAAGATGATATCCTTCTCGTCCTGCTTGGAAATTGGCGGCAGTCCGAGAGTGACACCGGGTGCTGCGACACGTTTTTTCGTGCTCATCGGTCCGCTGTTCAAAATTTTCGTGATAATGTCCTTGCCCTCGATTTTTTCAACCTTAAGTCCGACCAGTCCATCGGAAAGCAGCAGCGTATCACCGGGCTTGACCTCTTTCCAGAGGTTTTTATGATTGACCGACACATGTGTCTCATCACCCGGTGTATCTTTATACGTAAGCACGAAACGATTGCCCTTAACAAGCTGCACCTTGCCGTCCTTGAATTCTCCAAGGCGCATCTCAGGGCCCTTTGTATCAAGAATAAACGAAATGACCTTGCCTGCTTTTTTTGCCGCTGCACGAACCTTTTTTATGCGTGCCTTCTGTTCCTCATGTGTTCCATGTGAAAAATTGAACCGCGCGCAGTTCATTCCGTTTGCCATCAGTGCCTCAAGAACTCCCTTGCGTTCCGTTGCCGGGCCGACCGTGCAAACAATCTTCGTTTTTTTCAGCATTCCTTTAACCACCCTTTCTTCATCTATTTATGAAATAATATACATTGCATAACTTCTATTTGTATTGTACATCAACCACACTGCAAAGAAAATGAAAAATCTATCGTTTTTGAAAATTCGCAGTTCCTTTCATACTGTCAGCCGTCCTTGACAAGAGCTAGAAAAAATCGGTATGATAGATATGCTGTTTAAGCATTGTATAAAAAATACACTGATATAGTGTCTGTATAGAAAGGACAACACCTATGGAACTTTTCAACTCAATCATTTCTGATATAAGTAATGTTCTATGGACTTATATCATCATAGTCGTTCTCATTGCCAGCGGCATATGGTTCACCCTGCGCACACATTTCGTACAGCTCCGTATGCTGCCTGAAATGCTTCGCCTTTTGGTTCCGGGAGGAAACAAAAAACACTCCGCAGGTGCGGTAAGCTCTTTCCAGGCATTCTGTGTCAGTACCGCCTCCCGAGTCGGTGTCGGCAATATCGCCGGTGTCGCTATCGCAATCGTAACAGGCGGTCCGGGCGCAATCTTCTGGATGTGGGTAATCGCCTTTATCGGAAGCGCTACAGGCTTTATCGAAAGCACTCTTGCACAGATTTACAAGCTGCCACGAGGAAAGCACAATTTCCACGGCGGACCTGCATATTACATTCAGAACCGTCTCAATCAGCCTGCAGTCGCAAAGCTCTTTGCTGTACTTCTTGCCGTGACCTTCGGTCTGATATACGTTTCCGTACAGGCAAACACCATAGCCCTTGCGGTAAAATCCGCTTTCCAGGTTCCTCCGGTTATGACTGCGGTGGTACTTGCGCTGCTTACTGCCTTTTCCATAACGGGAGGCATGCTCCGTATAGCAAAGATTACGGCGTATTTTGTTCCTATAATGGCAGGCATTTATCTTTTGACGGCTCTTGCCGTTATCATCATGAATATCGACAAGGTTCCCGCCATGTTTGCGCTCATCTTCCATGATGCGTTCACTCCGCAGGCTGCTGTGGGCGGTGGTCTCGGAACTACGATTCTCACAGGCGTACGCCGTGGTCTTTTCTCCAACGAAGCAGGTGAGGGCTCCGTACCGAACGCTGCGGCTACCGCGCACGTCTCCCACCCTGTCAAGCAGGGCCTCGTTCAGGCATTCGGTGTCTATGTTGATACATGGATTGTCTGCACGGCTACGGCATTCATTGTTCTTCTCTCAGAGCAGTACACCATCGGCGGCGAACTTACAGGTATCGAGCTCACGCAGAAATCCCTTGAAAGCATTTTCGGTTCTCTCGCCCCCGGCGCAGTCGCGATTATGATTCTGCTTTTTGCTTTCAGCTCGGTAATCGGCAACTATTACTACGGCGAAATCAATATTGCGTTCTTTGAGCTTAAAACGAAGCTCCCGCTGACGTTCTACCGTGTGCTGGTCGTAATCATGGCAGCCTTCGGATGTGTAGCGCAGCTTCCTCTCGTTTGGAATCTCTCCGATATTTTCATGGGCTTCCTCGCTTTAACAAATCTCTATGCCATTGCCCGTCTCGCGAAATACGCGTATGTGGCTCTTGAAGATTACATAGAAAAGAAACGCTCAGGCACCGTCGAACCTGATTTCACTCCTGAAGTCATGGGCGATACCACAGGAATCCACGCCTGGGGAATGGAAAAAAGTAAATAATTTACAAAACACGAAGCTCCCATACGCCGGATTTTACTCCGACATATGGGAGCTTTTTCATAGAAGCAAATTGTTCACTTGATGAAGATAACCTGCTTTCTTGCATTGAAGAAATCTCTGTAAGCCATATAGCAGGCAATAAAAGATGCAATTGATGTAGTAGACATGAGCATAAAGGAAACCATCAGCTGATATTTAATCGCTTCCATTGGATGCGCTCCTGCCAGAATAAGACCTGTCATCATGCCGGGCAGTGATACGATACCCAGCGCCTTCGCTGCATCCAGTGTCGGAAGCATTCCTGTCTTTATGGCATCACGGATGATTTCAATGGAGGACGGCAGAATATCAGCTCCCAGAGAGAGCTTTGTTTCTACCTCTGCACGTTTATTCTTGAAATCCTGAGCCAATTGACGATAGCATAAACCCAAAGCAATCATGGCATTGCTTACAATCATGCCGCTGATGGGCACCACCTGATACGGCTCATATTTAATAATTTTTGACATCACCAGAACGAAAATGGTTGCGCTGGCACCCGCAGTTATGGCAATAAAGGAAATGGGCAGCCCGTTTTTCACGGCTACTCCGCGCTTTGCAGCATTATAGGCGGCATTGAAAAACATAACCAAAAGCAGAAGTGTTGTAAAAACAGGACTTTCGCAGCCGAAAATATATTCCAGCACATAGCCCACGGCCACAAGCTGAATAACTGCCCGTACCGCGCTGATTATAATATCCTTTTCCAATCTGAGTTTCTGCCAATAGGAAAAAAACAGCGCCACCAGAACAAGGGAAGACGTGAACACCAACGACATGACATCTACACTGGCTGTATTGTTCATTTTGCCACCTCCTCAAAGGACTTGACCCTGCCTTCTTCAATAGTAAGTATCTTATTGGCATATTTTCTGCTTTGCTCCGGGCTGTGAGTAATCCAAAGAATTGTTGTTCCCGAAGCATTAACCGATGCAATTATATCCTCCACAAGAAGGGTATTGTCTACATCCAAAGCAGAGGTGACTTCATCAAGGAGGAGGATTTTCGGCATAAAGAGCATACTCCTTATGAGAGACAGCCGCTGCTTTTCACCGCCCGAAAGATTTTCCACGTCACGGTTCAAGTAATCATCAGACATTCGGAATTGGTCGAACAACGATTTTATCCTTTCCATATCCGGTTTCTTTTTACGAATTACGTAAGGAAATTTGATATTATCCATTACCGTGCTTCCGAAAAGATGAGGAATCTGAAAGCAATACCCTATTTCCTTCCGCAGCTCAACAGGAGAATAATCCATGAAATTTTTACCGTCATAAAATATTTCCCCTTTTGTAGGGCTTATCAAATCACTGCATAGTTTAAGAAAGGTACTTTTTCCGCTCCCCGACGGGCCGACAACTGAAATAAAATCTCCTGCCTCTGCACTGACGGATATATCACTGAGAATATTCTTATCCGCCACAGAAAATGCAACGTACTTAAATTCCAGCAAGGACATTATGCTCCCCCCTGTCACAGTTCCTGTTAAACAAATTATCAGCTCTGTTTTAAAAATCCTGCATTATCAAAATCATCTCCCGTAAACACGGGTATATCCTTTCGGAAAATTCGTCCGGAATAACCCTCGTGGGGCATAGGAATAAGGCGTGCGGTGCTCTGTCTGAACGCATTGCGGTAGAGCGGGTCGCACAAAACAGCCTCTGACGAATTAATTGCATCTACCAAAGCCTCCTCGTCGATTCCCTCTTCCACATCAGGGTAAATCACACGGATTTCGGCATTCTGCCCCAGAACATCAGCCGCTGCCTGTGCCATGGAGAACGCATATACTTCCTCGCCCACAACCAAAAGGTCATTTTTCTTTATGCCGGCTTCTTCACCCGGCAAAAACAACCCCCTTTCAAACACTTTGCGGTTCTTCTTGTCATTTTCAGATTGAAGTACTGCCTCAGCGATTTTATCAGTCATTCCGCTGCCTACAGGAGTTCCTTCCACGAAAGGAATCCCTGCCTTTTCCTGCAGGAATCTCGCGGGCAGCCTGCCTGCCGAGGAAACCACCACATTTACAGAGGCACGGCACACCTCCTGCAGCCCTTCGAAGCTCTCCCCCATGGCACCGACAGCCTGTACCTTAAATCCACGCTTTTCAAAAGCTGCCTTCATGGAATCAACAATTTCCTGCCTGGAGAAATCTATAGGAGTAACGCCGAGAAGATTTATTGTCTTGGACTCTGAACGCAGAGAGAAGTCAGCAAAGCGCCGAAACCATTCCCTGAGCGCAAGTCCGACACCTCCGGTATACATGCGAAGCCCATTTGTAGGGACAGGCAGCACAGGTATACCCGTCTTTTTTTCTATAATGTGCGCGACTCCCTTAAAATCAAAAGCAATAATATGAGGAATAGACGCTCCGCAGAGAGTAATAAAGCGAGGCTTATAATCCTCTGCCGCCGCGCATACATCATCAATGAGAACATTATCATCGCCAAGGACAGCCGTAAGCTCGTCTATCCCCGACGCAAACATCAGCGCCTTCGAACCGTACCAGCGAGGTTCATCATGCGTCGTATAGGTGGAGTTGCACCCGTCAGGATCATGAAGTATCGTCATTCCGCCCAGCTCATACATAACCGAGCATACTCCCGATACATCTGCCGTATATGTAGATGTGAAAACATGCACATGCCAGTCGCGCATCAGCAGTCCTCCTTAACGCAGCAGTTCCAGCCCTTTTGCTGTATAAGCGTACGCATATCCTTCGGCTCTGCCGCTGCTTCCTCTATAAGCTCCATCAGCCGCCGTATTCCGGCATATCCATAGAGTCCCGCATTTTCAGTCATATTTACGAAATACGGAGTGTCATAGAGATATGCGCTCTTTTGCCCTATGCCTACGATTTTACCTTCGTATTTTGTGCGTGCGCGGCGCATATTCCAGCCGTGCGCCGAATAAATCTTGAGCTCAGGTTTTTCCCGCTGAAGAGCATAGAAAACCTCCTCCGGCTCGGAATTGACATCCATAACCACCGATTCCACACGGAATCCATGTCGAGTAAGATACAGAGCCAGCTCGAGAGGCCTGTCGACCGCGCTGTCATCTATGGAAACAGGAACATCTCCAAGCGCAGCTTTCAGCCTGTCAACAGCCGCCTCGGTCTTTTCCCTTTCCTCTCGCACCGTTTCACTGCTCAGTGGCAAAAGCCCCAATGCCTCCGCTGCCGCGCTCATATCCGCATCAATTGTATCGTAATCATAGGATTCTCTCATAACAAGCCAGCGCTGCTTGAGACGTATTTCCAAATCCTTTCCCGCCCATGCTGCCGCATTATGAAAGGTAAAATTTATTCCTGAGTGCTCCATGACCTTGAAGTCATCATACTTGCGCATTGTGGTGAGATCGCATATACGTATCCCATTCTCCCGCAGGAAATTCGTCAAATCGCAGTGCTCTTCCATGGGGAAGCAGTTCCCCACAAAGGACACCTGCTTTTCATCAAGCTCCGCAGGCTTCAGCACGCGCAGAATCTGCCGTCTGAGCGACGGCATAGGTGGAGTTTTCCTTTTCATTATGGGGTTCATGTAGCAGTCTATAAAATCTATATCCGGATACTCGCTTCGCAGGATTTTATAGACACGCTGATAATTCACCGCAAGAAAATGATGAATGCAGCTTGTAAAAATCATGACCATACGCGGGCGCTTCGGCAGCGTGTCAATAATATGCTCGACACCGTGCAGAACCTGTTCCTCCAGGTCTCCGTTCAAAATATTATCCTCGCCCACCGCGATAGTTGAGAGCTTTTCCATGGCCTCCGGCCCCATCTCCGCAGTGGTCAGAACCACTCCCCGAAGGCAGCTCACAGGACACACATAAATCTGATGCCCCTCAGGCACCAGTGTCCCATAATGTACTATATTCCACGCTCCGCGGCACGGACTGGAATAAGAAAGACCGATATCCGCGCGATAGACATATTCTATATCCTTAATGTATTGAAATTCCTTCATAGCTTCACCCTTTGCAGCTCACAAATCACATTTGTCTGCTGCGCGCTTGCCTTCCATATCGGAGCTTGCGTAAAGAATCCCTCTGTCTTCACCGCTCTGGGGCGCATTTGCAAAAATGTATTCGGCAAGGCTCCTTATTTCCTTTGCAAACGCACAGTCAGGAAAAGCTTCCATAACGGGACGATTCTGACGCTCAGCCTCCGCGATGGTATTATCACGCGGAAGGTCGGCTATAATAGAGGATTCTATGTCACTGCAAAGCGTCTCAACCTTTTCACGCTCATCAGGTACGCCGCGCCGATTGAGTATCACTCCGCCAAGAGAAGCATAACCGCGCTCCCTGAAATTGCTCACAGCCATTGCAATATTCGCTGCCGCGTATATAGCCATATTTTCTCCTGAGGTAACAATATAGACCTGGTCCGCATAGCCCTCGCGGATAGGCATAGCGAACCCTCCGCACACCACGTCGCCAAGAACATCATAAATAACCACATCAGGTTTTATTATATCGAATGCTTCACGTTCCTCAAGGGCCTCAAAGGCAGCAGCTATACCGCGCCCCGCGCAGCCAAGCCCCGGTACGGGCCCGCCGGATTCAGCGCACATGATACCGCTGACACCTTCAAACACTAAATCATTCAGTTCCGCCGAAGCACGCTTCTTTCTAAGCGTCTCAAGAATCGTCGGAATCCTTTTCCCGCCGTGGAGATATAAAGTAGAATCGGCTTTAGGATCGCAGCCCACCTGCAGCACACGCAGCCCCTTCTCCGCAAACGCGCAGGAGAGCGCCGCGGCTGTGGTGGATTTACCTATACCGCCCTTTCCGTAAATCGCAATTCTAAACATCAACAGACCTCCTATCGGTCATCATATACTAACAGTATAACCTATCTTCAAAAAAACAACTAAACAATTTATACCGCCAATCGGTAAGTTTTTCCTTAAAAAAGCGCAAACTAAAACCGCCGTACAGTTAAGCCGTACGGCGGTTATGCTTCATAATATGAAAGGAGTGAATCAAAATCTGTTCGAAATGTCCTTATCTCAGCAGCATAAGAACCTGAGTGGAATTTTGGTTAGCCTGCGCAAGCATGGACTGTGCTGCCAACAGAAGAACATTATTCTTCGTGTACTCTGTCATTGCCTGTGCCATATCAGCATCGCGAACCGCAGATTCGGACGCCTGGACATTCTCAATGGCCGTTACAAGGTTCGTTGATGTGTATTCGAGTCTGCTCTGTACCGCACCGATAGCAGTCTGTTGGTCAAGCGCCTTTTGAATTGCATTATCCATTACATTGATAGCTGCTGTAGCCTGCTTCTGACTTCCGATGTTCAGCGTTGAACCGTCAGTCCCTTGCAATCCCAAAGCCACCGCACGCATATCACCCAAAGCAATTTTTATTGCCTGATTTGCCTTCGTGCCAATCTGCAGAACAACCGCAGTATCTTCTATTTCTTCGTTTTCCCCGATAATCGTTTCATTCCAAGCATCAAGTACCGCATTGACCGATTTTTTGATATTTCCATCCGTATCAGATACGCTGACCGTAAAGCCCGCGATTTGACCGCTGGTACCGCTGTTCATGGCTGTAACGGTAATGGCGCTCTCATTGTTTGCCGTGTAAACAATCTCATCAGCACGGGAAATACCAACTTTATCGCCAGACAACAGCTTCGGACCTGACA
>NZ_CDXDFU010000028.1:0-13180 GCF_978017985.1 Schwartzia sp. (in: firmicutes)
ATAAACAATGATATCACACTTTGTAGAAAAATGATATCTTTTTTGTAAAATATCTTTCTGGTTTGGACACTTTTCCTTTACATATAAACTCAATCCACTGGAGAAAGATAGAGTGTTAACTTGTAAAAAAATCGTTCTTTTGAAAACTTCAAAAGAACGATTTTCCTTGTCATATTAAGCTGTAATGGTTTACGCTCTGTGTCCTGCCTTGATTTTACTTTCTGTTCCGTTAAGCAGACGTCCTATATTTGTTTTATGCCGATATATGACGAATACTGCTGCCAAAACGCTGAAAGCGATATATTCACACGGCCGATCAAACAACCATGCGAAAAGCGGAACGCATGCTGCGGCAACGATAGAGCCGAGAGAAACATATTTTGTAATCAGTACTATAACAAACCAGATTAAGAATACCAGGAGCGCCGTTGACGGCATGAGCATAACAATTACGCCCAGCCCTGTAGCAACACCCTTACCGCCTTTGAACTTCAACAGTATTGACCAGGAATGTCCGACGATGGCCATGATTCCACCCAGTACCATCATTAGCGGTGTACCAACAAAATACATTCCCAATGCCACACCGACGACTCCTTTAAGGAAGTCAAGCAGGAAAATAATGATTCCCGGCCCCTTTCCCAATGTGCGCCATGCGTTTGTAGCACCTATATTGTGACTACCATGTTGACGAAGGTCCACTCCCCATAAAAGCTTGCCAAGAATCAGACCTGTCGGAATGGATCCGATAAGATAGCTTAAAAGGCATCCAAGGATTGCTGACATATTAATCGTCCTCCTCTTCTTTTCGTCCGCGAACGATAAGCTTCAGAGGCGCGCCTTCAAATCCGAAGGTTTCACGTATCTTGTTCTCAAGGAAACGCAGATACGAAAAGTGCATTAATTCAGGGTCATTAACGAAAATGATGAACTTAGGCGGTTTGATTCCTGCCTGTGTCATAAAGAGAACCTTGAGTGGTCTTCCTTTATATGACGGCGGTGGATTAATTGCTATAGCATCTCTCAAAAGTTCATTGAGTACGCTTGTTTTTATACGCATGGACTGCTGGTCTGCGACATACTTGACCAGATCAGTTACGCGGTGAACGCGCTGGCCTGTCAAAGCCGATGTATAGAGAACAGGCGCATACTGAAGGAAACCGATTTTTTCACGCAGGTCTTCCGTAAATCTGAGAGTAGATTTTTCGTCTTTATTCTCGTAGATATCCCATTTATTTACGACAAGAATAACACCCTTGCCGGAATCGTGGGCATAGCCTGCGATTTTCGTGTCCTGGTCGGTAATTCCTTCTACAGCATTAATTACCATCAATACTACATCGGAGCGGTCGATTGCTCTCAATGAGCGCAGCACACTGTAATGCTCAATTGCTTCATCAATGTGAGCTTTTCTGCGCATACCCGCGGTATCAATAAGAGTAAATTTGATGTCATCCTTTGTAAAATGCGTATCAATAGCATCACGTGTCGTTCCGGGAATATCGCTTACGATTACACGTTCCTCTCCCAAAAGCGCGTTGACGAGAGAAGACTTTCCGACATTTGGTCTTCCGATAACGGCAATACGAATTTCATCAGATTCTTCATCCTCATCCGTGTTATCCGGGAATGCTGCAACAACTGCATCAAGTAAATCTCCGAGATTCAAGGCATTTGCAGCAGCTATGGGGATAGGATCACCCAAGCCAAGATTGTAAAATTCATATATGTCATTGTCCTGTTTTGGGCTGTCAATTTTATTTACAGCCAGAATAACAGGTTTCTTTGTTGTACGAAGCATCTTGCCAACTTCTTCGTCAGAAGTCGTAAGACCTGTACGTCCGTCAACTACAAAAACGATTACGTCTGCCTCGTCCATTGCCAGTTTCGCCTGATCACGCATGGATGACATGATTTTATCGTTTTCGGAAAACTCGATTCCGCCCGTATCAATCATTACGAACGATCTCTCAAGCCAGACAGCGTCAAGATAGATTCGGTCACGTGTTACGCCCGGCATATCATCAACGATTGAAATACGTTTTTTTCCGATTTGGTTGAACAACGTAGATTTTCCTACATTAGGACGCCCTACAATTGCAACAATTGGTTTACTCATTTTCCTCCTCCTTCAGCCGGGTGTATCCCGCATTACTCTGCCATGTATATAATTTCTCCGTATGACACGCTTCTGCACCGAATCCCCGATTGACAATTAGTTTATATAAGTCTCTTCCTTCAAGTGCCAAAGCAACAGGGAGAGAAATCTGTTCCTCCAGTTCTTTTACAGTCATATCATCGAGGAACACGTCTTCTCCGTTTCGTACCGCACTCTGCGGAATAATAACGCCATCAAAATTTTTGTCTTTTTTCGCAGCAAGAACCGCATTTTTGATGTCAATTCCCGTCAAAAGTCCGGAAACATTGACAGAATGTCCAAAATACTCGTTCTCTACAGAAACAAGCTGTACATTAAGCTCAGGAACATCAATCATATCCAAAAGCTCTTGGAAAACCGGAGCGATTGATTTTCCGGATATAACCAGAAGATTTACCTCTTTATCAAACTTGTCCGGCTGAACTTCATCAACCGCGGCTTTCCAATCTTCGATGAAATTACGGGTCAGACCGATACCGTTATCAAGCTGAGGGAAACCGTCATAGTTTTCTGCCGGCGGTATTTTCTCTCCGGACAGGAGATAAAATTCATCACTCAGATATATCATAGTACTGCCGGTCTCAGCCTGCAATTTTTTTTGCCATTTTTCAACCTGTTTTACAACAGCCTTGGCTCCGTCCTTGTCGAATAACTTTAACGGATAGCAGCCCTCGCGGAAATCCGTGAGCCCAACCGGAACAATCGCCAAAGACTGCAAGTAAGGACGATGTTCCAAAAGCTGCCTTATTGTATTGTCCAGGTCATCTCCGTCGTTCAATCCGGGACAAAGTACAATCTGAGTATGGTATTCAATATCTGCTTTTTCAAGGCTGGCGAGCTGATTAAGAAGATTAGCTGCCAAAGGCGTACGCAGCATCTTTTCTCTCAGCTCCATATTCATTGTATGGACCGAAATATACAGCGGTGAAAGGTGATAACGCCGAATTCTGTCGAAATCCGCCTTTCCCATATTTGTCATGGTTATAAAATTCCCGTACAAAAAAGAAAGGCGATAGTCATCGTCTTTGATATAAAGGCTGTCACGCATATTCGGTGGAACCTGGTCTACAAAGCAGAAATAGCAGTGATTTGCACACTGTCTGATGCCGTTGAATACCGCCGATTCAAATTCGACACCAAGCTCATCGTCATATTCCTTGGAAAAGGAATATGTTTCCTCCGAACCGTCTGCATGCCGGATCACCAGATCAATATCTTCTTCAGCAAACGCGAAGCTCAAATCAATTATGTCCTTCAGCTTCTGACCGTTTACGGAAACAATGGCATCACCTGCGATTAATCCAAGTTCATCAGCGATAGTACCTTTTTTTACACGAAGAATTTTACCTAAACTCATGAATACTTTCCTTTTCAAAAATAAAGGAGTGATGTTGTCATCACTCCTCCAAACAATCTAAGATATGAAACTAACCGATAAATTACTCTGCGCTTTCAGCCTCATGTGCAGCTTTCGTGATGCTGAGGGAAATACGTTTGCGTTTTTTATCGATATGCAGGATTTTGACCGAAACCTCATCTCCGGTATTAACAGCCTCGTCAGCGCGTGCAATACGCTTTTCGGAAAGCTCGCCCATCGGAATAAGTCCGTCGAATCCCGGCTCAATTTCCATAAATGCACCAAAGTCAGTCAGTTTAATGACTTTACCGGTGATTGTCTCCCCTTCGTTGTAACGCTCAACGCGTGCAAACCAAGGATCCTCAACAGTCTCTTTGATACTCAGAGAAATACGTTTTGTCTCGGAATCGAAATGTTTAACGTAAACATCAAGCTCCTGTCCGACCTTCAGAACATCAGACGGATGCTTCACACGATCCCAGGAAATATCGGAAATATGGCAAAGACCATCTACGCCGCCGATATCAATGAATGCACCGTAATCAACAAGACGTTTAACTGTACCATGCAGTGTCTGACCGTCTTCCAGTGTCTCGAAAAGCGCAGCCTGTTTTTCCTCGCGCTCCTGTTCCAGAAGCTTACGGCGGGAAAGAACCAGTCTCTGTTTCTTTATATCGCACTCAATCGGAAGAGCCTCGATTGTCTGACCAACGTAAACGTTAAGGTCTTTAACGAAATGGAGCTCAACCTGAGATGCAGGGATAAATGCACGAAGTCCCTTTACTGCAGCAACCAGACCGCCTTTAACTACCTGCGTAACAGTTGCGGAAAGTACTTCCTGACGCTCAACAATGCCGTCAAAATCTTTCCATGCAGCCAGCTTATCAGCTTTAACCTTGGAAAGAACATATCCGTTTTCTCCGCCCTTGGAGACAACATAAACATCAATAACGTCTCCGGCCTTTACAACATCTTCGGCGGATTCCGGTGCCGGATAAGCCAACTCATTCTTCGGAATTGGAATTTCCTGTTTAGCTCCAATGTCAACAAAAGCCTCATTATGGCTTACCTGAATGACCGTTCCCTGTACAACCTCGTGTTCCTGAATGTTTCTTAATTCCTCTTCTTCTAACAATGCTGCCATGTCCTGCACTTTTGATATACCTCCTTGATAATCCAGTCAGGCGTAGATGCGCCGGCTGTGATACCAATTTTTTTTATTTTTGTAAACCATTCATCACACAGCTCTTCAGCTGTCTCAATATGATGTGTAATGGTTTCTTTCGAACAAAGCTGTGCTAAACGCGTTGTATTCGCGCTGTTTTTACCGCCAATGACAAGCATCATGTCAACCTTACGTGCAAGTTCTATGGCAGCAAACTGACGTTGGTCTGTTGCTGTACAGATTGTGCGGATGATATGAATATCATTCGACTTCATCAGAAGATGTGACAAAATCTGCTGGAATTTTGCACCGGAAAAGGTTGTCTGTGCCACAACACCCATTTTCCCGATTTTAGGAAGCTCGTCAGCTTCCTCTTCTGATTCAATAACAAAGGCGTTTTCTCCCGACCATTCAACGATGCTCCGAACTTCAGGATGACATTTTTCTCCGATAATAACGACCTGAAAGCCGTCCTCGGATAAAGAATGTGCAGCCATTTGCGCTTTTTTAACATGAGGACAGGTCGCATCAACAACATTAAGATTACGTTGTTTTGCTTCCTCGTATACCTTAGGCCCAACACCATGGGAACGTATAATGACCGTTCCGTTGTCAGGAATTTCTGCTAAAGAATTAACAGTTCCGACACCCTCATCCGCTAACTTCGACACCATCTGAGGATTGTGAATAATCGGCCCTAATGTATTAGCAGGTCCCGGCGCTGCACTGCTGCGCGCTAAATGAATCGCACGTTTTACGCCGTAACAAAAGCCTAAATAATCAGCTAAAATTACTTCCATGAGACTCCTTTAACACCATGCCCTTTACAATCTAATGAACAGTATACCATATATTCATCATTCAATGCTATGGTTATTTTTCATTTTTGTGATTTCTTGCATAATTTTTTGTGAAAAAATTTGCAGTTCCTCTTTATTTTTGCTTGTTCCCTCAAAATACATTGGTTTTCCGTAGATAATTTTCAGCTTTGGGAAAAAGCATTTTGACGAGAATATTTCATTCGTCCCGATAATAGCAGCCGGAACGACAGGAACTTTAGTCATCGCAGCAATCAACGAGATACCTGACTCAGCTTTATGAACCTTTCCGTCCTTGCTGCGCGTTCCCTCCGGGAACAGCCCTACGCACTTTCCGTCTTTCAGTTCGTTGACGGCTGCCTTCAGGGCTCCACGGTCCGCTGCGCCCCGCTTTACCGGAAACGCATGGCAGCTTCTGATAGCCGAGCTGAAAACAGGTATTTCAAACAGCTCTTTTTTCGCCATATAGGCTACCGGACGTGAAAGAAAAGTAGCCAGAAACGGAGGATCCCAGTTGCTCATATGATTTGCCGCCAATATAACTCCGCCGCTTTCGGGCATATTTTCAGTTCCGATTATTTCTGCATGAAATACGCGGGAGAAAAGCCACGTAAAAATAATCTGCAAAAAATGATACACAGCGAATCACCTGCACATCTCTAAAATTTTCTCAGCTACTTCATCTATAGTCATTCCGGTAGTGTCTACGAGAACAGCCTCAGGCACTTTGACCAGCGGTGAAACCTTACGCTCGCTGTCAGCCTTGTCACGTGCCGCAATATCCTTTTGAAGCTCGGAAAGCTCAACGTTAAAGCCCTTTGCAATCATTTCCTTATATCTGCGTGAAGCACGCTCCTCAATTGAAGCTGTCAGGAAAATCTTTATATCAGCGTTCGGAAGAACATGGGACGCAATATCACGTCCATCCATTACAACAGCACCCTTTTCCGCCATTTTGCGCTGAAGATCAACCATTTTCTCACGAACAGGTGCCAGCATAGCGACCATAGATACAATCTTGGTTACTTCCGGAGTGCGGATTTCACCGGTAATATCACTGCCATTGGCAAAGACACGCAGTCCGCTGTCAGTGTTTTCAAGGCGGACCTCTATATCCTTAGCCACATCGAGAATATTTTCCTCGGTGACTTCCTTTCCGGATTTAAGCACAGCCCACGATACAGCGCGGTACATTGCACCTGTATCAATATAAACGTATCCGAGCTTCTCCGATACAATCTTTGCAATTGTGCTTTTTCCGGCGCCTGCCGGTCCATCAATGGCAATTACTAGTTTCTTCATCTTTTGTTACCTCTTTGTTGTTGTATTTTCAATTCTGTACATTTGAAAGTGTATCATAAAATTCCGGATATGAAATATTAACACACTCAGGATGTGAAATTTCTACACCTTCTCCTGCTGCACCGGCAATCGCAAGGGCCATTGCAATCCTGTGGTCATCGTATGAAAATGCCTCCGCGTTTTTCAACGGAAGCCCTCCCTTTATAATCAGGCCATCCTCCAGCTCCGTTATTGCAGGAGCAAGCTTATTGAACTCTTCAGCGATTGCATGAAGCCTATCTGTTTCCTTCACACGAAGCTCTTCCGCTCCTGTTATTTTGGTTTCCCCCTCGGCAAACAGTGCCGCCACTGCAATGATAGGAATTTCATCTATAAGTCTCGGCATGATATCTCTTCCGAAAGTCGTTCCGTGCAGTTTTGCGCTCTTAACATGAAGGTCGGCAATAGCCTCCCCACCGCTTTCATATCGGTTTGTTTCAACAATATCCGCGCCCATATCACGAAGAACATCAAGGATACCCGTTCTGGACGGATTTACTCCGACATTCTTCAATACGATTGAGCTGTTTGGAATGATACTGCCTGCCACAAGCCAGAATGCGGCAGAACTGATATCACCGGGAACTTCAATAGTCTCCGGACCTTTCAGGCTTTCTGCAGGATGGAAAACTACCTCATTACCGTTTGTTTCAACATTTACCCCAAACGCACGCATCATACATTCCGTATGATTTCTGGACGGAACAGGTTCAATGATTTTAACTTCAACCCCAGCGGTAAGAGCTGCCAAGAGAATTGCGGATTTAACCTGTGCGCTCGCAACAGGCATCTCGTAGGTTATCCCGTGTAAATTCTGCTTTTCATTGGGAAGAATAGTTATAGGGAGAAGTGTGTTATTTTTTCTGCCGACAATTTTTGCGCCCATCATTTCAAGCGGTTTGATAACACGCCCCATTGGTCTTTTATGGAGTGCCGCATCACCTGTAAACGTCGTCAAAAACGGCTGTGCTGCCAAAAGCCCCATCATGAGACGAAGCAGTGTTCCCGAATCTCCCGCATCGACAATAGTCTGCGGTTCCTGCAGTCCGTGAAGTCCAACGCCTGTAATGTCAAGGGAATTATCCTCATTTTCCTTTACAGTTACACCGAGGGCACGAATAGCCTCCAAGGTAGAAAGGCAGTCAGCAGAACGAAGAAAGTTATTCACGTGCACTGTCTGACCGTCGCAAAGGGCTGAAAGCATCAAACTGCGATGAGATACCGATTTGTCTCCGGGAATCACGATAGTCCCGTGTATTCCGTTTTTAACTTTTGCTATCGTCTTGTTCAAAGGAATCACTCCACTCATTAGTTGTGATACAGCTTTAATTTTCGTCCATATTCCAAACGCTCCAGTTTCCTGCTGCATAGCCCATAGAAAATGCAGCCTGGAGATTATAGCCTCCGGTAAAACCGTCTATATCCAAGACCTCACCGGCAAAATAAAGTCCCTTGATTATTTTCGACTCCATTGTTTTGGGATTAACTTCCTTAACAGACACACCGCCACAGGTAACAATCGCTTCGTCCAAAGGTCTTGTCTTTGAGATACTGATAGTCAGATGCTGCAAAAGATTTACAATCCTGAAGCGTTCAGCACGGGTAAGCTGATTAACCGGCTTATCCTGGTCTATAAACGCCAAATCCAATATTATCGGAATCATTCTCATGGGAAGCAAATCGTGCATGGCATTTTTTACTGATTTTTTCTGATACAGCTCAAAGTCCCTTTCAACTCTTTTTTGAAGCTGTTCCGGAGTCAACGCAGGCTTCAGGCTGAGCTCTAGCTCCACTTCTTTTTCGTCATGCAGGGCAAAAGCGGCAGTTCTGCTCAGAGTGAGAATTATCGGCCCTGTGACGCCAAAATGAGTGAACATCATTTCACCAAACGCGTCCGCAGTTTTTTCACCGTCTACCAGCAAATCCACATGCACATTTTTCAGAGACAGCCCCTGCAGCTCTGAAACCCATTCTTCTTCGGATTCAAGCGGAATGAGTGCAGGCAGAAGCGGAGTGATTGTATGCCCCGCTTCCTTAGCAAGATTTGCTCCATTGCCGTCGGAGCCTGTCTTTGGGTATGATGCTCCGCCGGCTGCAAGAATCACGGCATCAGCTTCAAGAATTTCTCCGTCTGCAAGCTGAACTCCTGTTACCTTTTGTTTGTGAAAAACAATATGCTTTACTTCTGATTTAACTGTCACTTCTACGCCGGCTTCGTGCATTTCATGCAGCATTGCATTAACGCAGTCATCGGCGTGGTCACTGACAGGAAAAACTCTGCCGCCGCGTTCAACCTTTGTTGGTACGGAAGCATCTTCAAAAAACTGAATGACGTCCTGATTATCAAAGGCCTTAAATACACTATGCAAAAATGCTCCGTTGCCCGGAATATTTTTTATTATCTCCTGCATATCAGCAGCATTTGTTATATTGCATCGGCCTTTTCCCGTGATACGCATTTTTTTACCTACGCGGTCAGTCTTTTCAAGCAGAATTACTTCAGCTCCGTTACGGGCTGCCGCAATTGCCGCCATCATTCCGGCAGGGCCTCCGCCAATTACAAGTACCCGGCTCATTATTGTTCTTCCTCCGCCCCGCTTAATTCATACAAACTCTTGATTTCCTCTTTCGTCAATGGACGATGCATACCACGTTTCAGCCCCGACAGATTGAGCCCCGCAAACTCTGTGCGTTTAAGACTCTGAACAGTGTGTCCAACAGCCTCGCACATGCGGCGTACCTGACGGTTTCTTCCTTCGTGAATCATTATTTCAAGCTTAGCTTTGTTGCCAGGTACATCACGTGAAAGAATCCTTACCTCAGCCGGAGCGGTCATTCCGTCGGAAAGCTCTATGCCGTTTTTCAGCATCAGGATTTCATCATCAGTCGGTATTCCCTCTACAACGGCAATATAGGTTTTATAAACTTCATATTTCGGGTGCAGAAGCCCATTCATTAAGCTGCCGTCATTTGTAAAAAGCAATAATCCTTCTGTATTGCCATCGAGTCTCCCGATAGGGAAAATCCGTTCTTTAACTTCCGGAAAAAGGTCTATGACTGTTTTTCGGCCGCGGTCATCTTTTACAGTAGAAATATACCCCTTAGGTTTATTCAACATAAAATAAACGTGGGCTTCTTTCTCCGCAATAGGCACTCCGTCAACGAGTATTGTATGCCCATCCAATTCAGTCTTATAGCCAAGGCTGTCAATAACCTCGCCGTCAACCATAACACGTCCGGCCAAAATAATTTTTTCTGCTTCACGGCGGGATGCAACTCCTGCCTGTGCTAAAATTTTCTGCAGTCTTTCCACAAACTTCTCCTTCAAATCAAGCAAACAACGAATAAATAAGTCTGAACAGTGATTTCCGTTCAATCGACTCTGATGCAATCAGAGGAACCGACGCAACTTGTTTTCCATTGTACAAGATGATTTCATTTCCGACAACATCTCCGCGATGTATACCCGCATTCAGGGAATTCGGAACATCATGCTCCACCACATATTTATCGCGGTCGGTCTTGCTTTTCGGCAGCACAACAGAATCTTCGGCTACAAGGGCAACCTGCTTTTTGTTGCCGCCGCGGACCGGCACAGATACTGCTTTGCTGCCCTTTTTTACAACCGTTACGGGCTCGATATTTTGAAATCCGTAGTTTAACATTGCGATTGAATCGTTCCACATATATAAACTGTCAAAGACAACGGCAATAAGCTGAATGCCGTTTCTTTTCGCAGCTGAAACAAGACATCTTCCAGCCGCATCTGTATATCCGGTTTTTACTCCGTTCGCGCCGTCATAAATCCACAACAGGATATTTTCATTTTCGACCTCACGATAAATCGGAGCGCGTTCACGGAGCATTGTATATTTCTGTGACGAAACAATTTTTTCAAATCCGGGCAGCGAATATCCATATGCCGCAATCTTTGCAAAATCTCTTGCTGTTGTGTAATGTCTCGGATCCGGAAGGCCTGTGACATTGCGGAAATTGGTATGCTCCGCGCCAAGCTCACGGGCACGCTCTGTCATCCGTGCCGCAAAAGCCTCACTGCTTCCCATCATATGCTCGGCAACGGCCGTAGCCGAATCATTGCCGGAAACCAGCATCATGCCGTACAGTAAATCCTTTAATTTTACATGTTCATTGTACTCCAGCCAGACAGTTGAGCCCTCAGTTTCTGCGGCTTTTTCACTTACGCTGACAATATCATCCAAATGTCCGTTTTCAAGCGCGTAAATCAGCGTCATGATTTTCGTCGTGCTTGCAGGATAACGCAGAGAATCAATATCACGTGCGTATAAAATTTTTCCGGTCTTTGCTTCCATGACAATAGCAGATCTGGCAGTTACCTTCGGTAAAACATCATTCGGAGATATAAAGGAAAGGTCATCGTCCGCGGTGGTCACGGAAACCGTATCACTTATACTTTTTTCTTCTCCATAAGCATATCTTTCATGCCCACTAACAACTACAAATACAAAAAATAAAATCCCGATAAATCTCAAACAAAATTTCAAAGAGTGGTTACGATACAAAAATTATCACCTGTATTAGTTAACGTTTTAATATATTTCCTTTTCCAAACAATTCTTCAATCTCCCGGACAGCATTGATATCATCAGCCATCCAATACTCGGAATTTGTTTTAATCCTCTCATTTCTTTCCTTGATTATCAGATATACCGTATGGTCTCCGTGATGCTTTGTAAAAATTCCGTTCAGCTTTTCAAAGTTTTCATCCGTAGCCATTCCGGGCGGAATGGAAATATAGTATTCAAATGGGTAATCCTTCAAAGGCTTTACCCAGTCTGCAAGTATTTTAGCCCCCGTGTCAGTCGTATTCACACGTCCTTGAAGAACAACAGGGGTATCCGTATTCAAAAGATCCATACTCTCGTAGAACACATTTGGAAAAACAATGCATTCAATCGTGTGCGTGAAGTCCGCAACACTGATAAATGCCATTGTATCTCCTTTTTTTGTTATCATTTTTTTCGAAGCAGTAACAAGTCCCGCAATTCGTACTAACTGACGGTCCTTTTTCTGCCCTGAAAGAACAGCTTCAATCGGAACTAAATTACGTACTATGTCTTTGTAGGAATCCAGCGGATGTCCTGAAATGTAGAAGCCTATGATTTCCTTTTCCCACGACAGTATTGTTTCAAATGCTTCCTCCGGAACATCAGGGTAATTTATTTCTGTTGCTGTTTCTATAACATCATCAGAAAACAGTCCCATCTGCCCATTTGCCTGATCTTTTTGCGCTCTGACGGCATTCTCCAAAATTTTCTCATACACCAGCAGCATTTGTGACCGTTTAGCACCAAAGGAATCGAATGCTCCGCATTTAATCAGACTCTCCAATACACGTTTGTTTATTACTGATGAATCAACACGCTCACAGAAATCGTAAAGCGAAGCAAATGGTCCGCCATCGGAACGTACTTTTTCGATTTGTGTGATTGCTGCCATTCCTACATTGCGGACTGCCGCAAGACCGAAACGAATCGCGTCCCCGTCAACGGAGAAAGTCGCACTGCTGGCATTTATGTCCGGCGGAAGTATCTGAACTCCCATCTTTTTCGCCAGTTCAATATACGTTGTCACCTTTTCATTGAAGTCAACAACGCTTGTAAGCATAGCTGCCATAAACTCAGCAGGATAATGTGCCTTCAGATATGCAGTCTGCCAAGCAACCAAAGCATAAGCAGCACTATGGGATTTATTAAAGCCATAGTTTGCAAAGTGAGTCAGCAGCTCGAAAATCCTTTCGGCCAATTCTTTTTCAATGTTGTTGGCAACAGCGCCCTGTAAAAATACCTCTTTCTGCTTCATCAGAAGCTCAGGCTCTTTATGGCCCATTGCACGTCTGAGCAAATCCGCCTGGCCCAGCGAAAAGCCTGCCAGAACCTGAACAATCTGCATTACCTGTTCCTGATACAGAATGACACCGAAGGTCTCCTTAAGAATCGGCTCCAAAAGCGGGTGCAGATAAGTTATGGTCTTTTTTCCACGGCGCCCCTCTATGAAATCCTGCACCATTCCGCTGCCCAACGGTCCCGGTCTGTAAAGTGCAACTGTCGGGATAAGGTCTTCAAAGCCCTCCGGATGAATGTCCTTTACCAGTGCCGTCATGCCTGCAGATTCCATCTGAAAAACAGCACCCGTAAGGCCATCGCAAAGCATTTTTGCAGTCTTTTCATCCTTGTCGGGAATCAAACGGACATCAACATCTTCTCCGCGTGATTTCTTGATATTATCGAGTGTATCTGCAATAACGGTAAGGGTTCGTAACCCAAGAAAGTCCATTTTGAGCAGACCAAGCTGCTCTACAA
>NZ_CDXDFU010000029.1:0-2008 GCF_978017985.1 Schwartzia sp. (in: firmicutes)
CTTAAACGAAATCCCGCGGTGGTAAAAGAAGCATATCTGCAGCAAAGTAATATTGTGTCAACAGATAATGCTTTTGGAAGCGTTGATGAATTTACCAAATTTCTCAGAGCGAATTTCACAGTCGCAGGGAATGGGCTTACAAGCATTTCATCAAAATATCTTAAGGACTGTCTTATGGACGAAGAAAAACGGCAAAAGCTCTTTGAAAACCTGAAGGCAGCAGATGAAATGCTGAAGAATCATGAAGGGGAAGTCGGCTTTCAGGGAATGAGAGTAATCATTGATGAAAATGGTGAAATGACCACAGAATCCTCTAAAAGCACAATTACCATCAACGAGGGAAAGAGTCAGCGTCAGATTGCTGCAGCCGCTACAAAGGGCGATATGCAGACAGTCCTTGCACATTTAGAGCAGGATCTGCAGGCTGTAGAGGACGGACTAAAACAAAATAAATGTGATGCTGCCGAGGTTGAAAAAGCAAAACGTCTCATTGAACAAGCAAAGCAGAAAATGGCTAATCTTCCAGACCGCGAGCCGACTCCGGAGGAGCAGACGGCTATGTCCATAAGTATGCTGATTTAACCGTATGATATATAGATGTGTGCTTCATACAAAAAACCTGCCGCTATCGTGTAATTTGCGATAACGGCAGGTTTTTTATTTGGTTGCAAGTCGTGACAGACCCATTTTATTTCACAATTTGTTTTTCACTTGTCAAACATGCAGGACGTGTTCCGAACAGCGTATTCAGCAGCCATTTATACAGCACAATGAAGTTCGTATTCCACCCCGCAAGGCGTATTACATGCACAGCAAGCCATGCTGCCCATGCGATTATGCCGTCCATTTTCATGCTGCCCTTTGCCATGACTCCTGCAAAACGGCCTACCATTGCCATTGCCCCGAGGTCGTGGCTGACAAAATCCGTCTGAGGCTGTCCTTTTATCTGTGCGAGAATGTTCTGCGCAGCGCATGCTCCTTCCTGCATCGCGTATGGAGCGATTGTTGCAAGGGGGCGTTCCCCTTCTTTTTCAACCATGTGGGCACAGTCCCCGATAACATACACCCCGGGAAGGCCTGGAACGGAGAGGTCCTTGTTCACTATGATACGTCCGTCTCCTGCCTGCTCAGCTCCGAGCTCTTTGCAGACATCTACGGCCTGTACACCGCTCGCCCAGATGAGAGTGTGCGAGGAGAGCGTTTCGCCGTCCTTGAAGGTTACAGTCTGACCGTCGTAGTTTGAAACGGCAGTATTCAAGCGGACATCAACACCCTTTTTGCGAAGGCTTTCGGCTGCGGATTTACGAAGTGACATGGGCATCATCATGAGAAGGCTGTCCGTCATTTCAATCAGCTTCACATCTGCCTTTTTGAGGTCGAGATGCGGATAATCAGGGGGAAGTGTATCGTGAAGAAGCTCTGCGATTGCTCCGGCTTCCTCGACACCCGTTGGCCCTCCGCCGACAATAATGAATGTCAGCAGAGCCTGACGTTTGCTTTCGTCCGGCTCATGTGCGGCACTTTCAATACAGCGCATGAGATGGTCACGTATTGCGGCGGACTCGCTCAGAGTCTTCATTGGGAGCGAATGCTCTTCGATGTCGCTCATTCCGAAATAGCGCGTTGTTGAGCCGAGGGCGACAATGAGATAATCGTATGAAATATCTCCCGTGTCAGTTGCAACGATTTTTTTCTCAGTATCAAATCCTGTAACGCAGCCAAGGTGAAAATCCACGTTTGGCTGTGAGTGGAAAAACTGCCTTACGGGCAGGGCGATTTCACTTTCTTCGAGAATTCCTGTGGAAAGCTGGTAGAGAAGCGGAGCGAAAAATTGATAATTGTTCTGGTCAACTATGGTCACGTCAACAGGCGCGTCTGCGAAACACTGAGCTGCTTTTACGCCGCCCATGCCCGCGCCGAGAATGACCACCTTAGGGTTAGATGCTTTTGCATTATTCATAAAGGATATGCCTCCTGTCTTGAGTCATATAAGATAGTAATATTATAC
>NZ_CDXDFU010000030.1:0-6819 GCF_978017985.1 Schwartzia sp. (in: firmicutes)
AGGGATATGGCCCTTTGGAAAGGGGACTATGCATGTTAAAAAAGAGGATAAGGTGTTATTCCTTCCACAGCGTCCGTATCTTCCATTGGGTACGCTTAGGCGGGCACTGTGCTATCCTATGCCGGATGACGGAAGTGTATCGGACGACAAGCTGAAGGATGTTCTGCAGCGTGTAGATTTGGCTCATTTTGCTGATAAGCTGGATACTGTTGACGACTGGAGCCGTATTCTTTCACTGGGCGAGCAGCAGAGAATTGCATTTGCCCGTATTCTCATTACGCGGCCTGACTGGGTATTTCTTGATGAGGCTACAAGTGCTCTTGATGAACCTAGAGAGCAGCGTCTGTACGAGCTTTTGAGAGAGGAGCTGCCCGATACGGGAATTCTGAGTGTGGGACACCGTGGAACACTTTTCAGGCAGCATGAGCAGGAGCTGCACCTTGAGGATGGAATATGGAGCTTACGCAGCATTGAGAAGGAGCCGCATCCTGCGGTGTGAAACATATTAATACATGTATGGAGGTATGCTTTATGGTATACCCCTATACGTATTTTTGAGAAATATTATCAATAATTTGCATTTTCTTTTGTTTTGTAATATAATAACGCTTGGATTTGTTTTTCTGTTGTAAGGACGGCGTCATGTGAGGAAACATGGAAACTCGTAACGAGGCCTCCTGAGGCGGAGAAATGAATTCCAAGCCAAATTCATTTCTATTTTTTTAGGAGGGTTTTCGTAATGAAAAAATCACTCGTATCTGCACTGACGACTGCACTCGTAGTCGGCGCTGCATCCACAACTTTCGCTGCTGCAAATCCGTTCGAGGATGTTGCTGCAGACCATTGGGCTTATGACGCTGTTGCTCAGCTCGCTGCTGACGGCGTCATCGAAGGCTATGGCGACGGCACATTCCGTGGCGACCAGGAAATCACACGTTTCGAGATGGCTCAGATGGTTGCACGCGCTATGGCAAAGAGCGGCGTTTCCGCAGCTGATAAGGCTATGATTGACAAGCTGGCTGCTGAGTTCGCTGATGAACTCAACGCTCTCGGCGTTCGCGTTGCTGCTCTCGAGAAGAAGGTTGACAACGTTAAATGGAACGGCAAGTTGCGTTATCGCTACATCAATACTCGTAAAGAGAATAAGCCTGATCACACGAATACGAACCAGGTTCTCCTTCGTCTCGAGCCGTCTATGGTAATCAATAACCACTGGACAGGCCATGCTCGTATTGACTACGGCACGGACACAGACAACATGGATACGGCTAAAAACCAGAACAATGTTCAGGTTGAGCGTGCATGGGTTTCCGGCCAGTACGGCAACACGGAAATCAACCTCGGTAAGCTCCCGATGTACTCCATGGTTGATGACGGTATGGTCTTCGACGACAACATTGCAGGCGGCCAGGTAGTATTCGGCAAGAAACTGAAAGTTGCTCTTTCTGTCGGTCGTGCTCGTTTCGAGGACTACAAGGATCTCAATGCAGATGGAGAAGCTGATGCTATTACGGCAAGCTACCAGAGCATTGAAGTATACAACGACCGTGATGCTAAGTTCACGTATGGTGTCGGCTTCCATCACTTCGCTAACAAGCAGATTGCTGTAGGCAACAATGGCGAGAATCATGACCTGAACATCTGGGATCTCGGTCTCGGCTACAAGTTCACGGACAATGTCGCATTGAAGGGCGCTTATGCTTGGAATACAGCTGCTTCCAACACTGAAGCCCAGTACAGAAATGCTAAGCGTGCGTGGACTGTAGAGCTCGACTACAAGGGCGCAGATCCGGCTAAGAAGGGCTCCTTCGGTATCTTCGCCGCATATCGTCAGCTCGGTATGGCTGCTGTATGGCTCCCAACGTATGATGGAATCGAGCGCAACCAGAAGGGCTGGGAGTTCGGTGCTGATTATGTATTCGATAAGAACATCGTCGGTACGGTCAAGTACTTCACGGGCAAAGTTATGGATGCCGACAACACGAAGGCTCACAGACTCTTCACAGAGCTGAACTTCTTGTTCTGATAACTGAATCGGAAATAATAAAGGACCGCGCTTCGGCGCGGTCCTTTTAGCATGTGTGCATAAATAGCAGTAAAAAACAGTCAGTGAAAACATCGTTTTCGCTGACTGTTTTTTTAGATGCCTTCGCCGTCCATTCCGGTGAAACGGCTTCTTATTGTGCGGTCAATCTGCTTTACTTTTCCGTCCTTTATAACGATGACCAGTTGACCGTAGTCAAGGCTCTTAAAGGAAGCCTGAATCTGGTTCTCAATAAAGGAAAGCTCCTTTTCATCCGGCTCTTTTCTTTCACACGTCGGAGTATTTTGCAGTACCCGTATTTTTTCGTTTCTTTCAATCTGCACGAGCCGTGCATCCTGCGCGACAAGGATTAGCTCGCCAAAGCAGATCTCGGAAAGAGCCAGTCGGATGTATTTCATTGCCTGCGGACTGATGATGCCGGAGACATTTTTCTGTGCTGCCATATTTACCCACCTTTCATAGCTATATACTATGATTTATAAAAGGATATCATACCGGACGCGGTATGTCAACGAAGTGAGAAAACATAGGAAAAATGAACGGTGTGAAAAATTTTTTAAAAAAAGTATTGACATCATGAATGATGTGAAGTATAGTATTCCAAAAGATACATAACATAGCAACTCGCTATGAAATAGCTGACTGGAAAACCGGAGGCTTCAACAGAACCGTAAGAGCGGACTGTTGAAGCCTCCTTTCTTTTTCAAAAGCAATCCAAAGTATCTTGGGAGATGATGGAATGAATGGAAAGGAACGGCTGCTGGCAGCATTACGCGGCGGGGCGACGGACCGAATGCCCGTGCTCTCCGTTTGTCAGTACGCTACCTATGAGTTGATGGAAAAAACGGGAGCCTGTTGGCCTGAGGCTCATTATGACGGTGAGAAAATGGCGGCGCTTGCGGCAGGCGGAACAACAGTGCTTCATCTTGATGCGGTGCGCGTGCCATACTGTCAGACGGTTGAGGCGGAAATATACGGCTCAAAGATTAAGGATGGAGGAAAGAAGCAGATTCCCAGTATTGAAAAGCCTGCCCTGAGTGTGGACGATGTTCCGGTCATCCCGGAGAATTTCACGGAAAAGGGAAGGATTCCTGCGGTACTCGATGCCATTCGTCGGTTGAAGCAGGATGTTGGCGGGGAAACTGCTGTAATGGGAAGTATTGTGGGCCCATTCAGCGTGGCAGCGAATATCATCGGTGTTTCGGCACTTCTGAAGGCAAGCCTCAGAAAGCCGGAAAAGCTTGCTCCTTTTTTCGAGGCGGCAGAGAAAACCGCTGAGCAGTATGCGGAGGCAGTCATCAATGCAGGTGCTGACGCAATCGTCATTGAAGACATGATGGCGTCGCTGGATATGATTAGCCCGAAGGCGTACAGGGAGCTTGCGGCACCCTACGAAAAACAGTTGATTTCCTTCATTAACAAAAGGGTTCCTGTTATTATCCATATCTGCGGAAAGCTGGACCAGGTAATTCTTGATGTGGCTGCGACAGGGGCGGACGCGATAAGCGTTGAGTCCGCTGTGGATGTCAGGGAAGCTAAAACGAAGTTTAAGGAAAATGGTATTTCGACGCCGATATTCGGTGCGGTTCATCCCATAAGCGCTCTCTTGGAGGGCACTGAGGAGGATGTCGCCCAGGGCGTGAAAAAATCCATCGCCGACGGCGTTGATGCAGTCTCCCCGGACTGCGCGGTTGCGCCGGATACGCCGATTAAAAATATCATAGCAATGGTTAAAACAGTTGAAGGACTGTAAACAGAAAAGAAAGAAGGAATAAATCATGGCAGAAAATATTTTGGAAAAACTCAAGCAGACAATTCTTGACTTCGATGAGGACGCGGCACTTGATGCGGCAAATGAAGCACTGGCAGCAGGCGTTGACCCGGTAGAGGCTGTAGGCGCTCTTGCTGACGGACTCAACGAGCTGGGCGACAAATTCGAACGTATGGAGGTATTCCTCCCGGAAATCATGTTGGCCTCGGATGCCTTCAAGAATGCGCTGAGTGTTCTGGAGCCTGAGATAAAGAAAAGAAACACTGAAGGTCAGAAGGCTATCCCGGTAGTTATCGGCACCGTACAGGGTGATGTACATCAGGTGGGCAAGGATATGGTTGCGACCTTCCTGACGACTGCAGGCTTTGATGTGCATGACCTGGGCGTTGATGTTGCTCCGTCACGTTTCCTTGAGGAAGCAAAGAAGCTTGACGCGAAAATCATTGCGGCTGCATCTCTTATGTCAACCACACGCCCTGTACAGAAGGACCTTATTGATTTTCTTGAGGCAAAGGGTGTACGTGACAACTTCATTGTCCTTGTTGGCGGCGGCGTTGTAACGCAGGAGTGGGCCGACCAGATTAAGGCAGATGGCTACGGACAGGATGCTATCGCTACAGTTGAAATCGCAAAGAAGCTTCTGCATGTTGCATAAAAAGCCGGACGTTTTAAGAGACGGCATTAAAAAATAGAAAAAATACATTGATTTGATACAGTTGGAGGGAATTACTATGAGTCATGGATCTAAAGGAAAATTTATCGAATACTGGGGCCGCGGTGAAACAGGTCCGATTACATTTCAGAAGGAATTTGATACTAAGGTTTACTGGCCGCGATTGAAGGAGCTCACGAAGAAATACGGCATTGAGTACGCGCCCGGGAAGGTGGTCCCGACGGACGATGATGAGCTTGATGCTATTTGGAATGCAGGCAAGGAGCTTTTGCTGGATGTAGGTATTCTGAACGTATCGACAGAGCGCCGCATAACCTTCAGCGAGGAAGAGGTTGATGCAGCACTTGAGAACCTTCCGACACAGGTAACACTGGGTGAGGGACAGGATGCTATTACCATTCCGCACCGCGGCTTTGAGGATTATGACAACGGCCCTACTCCGGTGGGCACAATGGGCCGTATTCTCGGACCTATCTCAGATGATTTATATGATAAAATTGCTCTTTCCTATGCGCAGGAGCCTCTGGTTGATTATGTTCACTTCCAGGGCGTCAAGACAGAAATCAACGGTATTCCCGTAAAACCGGGCTCTCCGTTTGAAATGATGGCTGAGCAGCAGCATGTCGCTATAGTAAATGATGTAAAACGCCGCGTCGGACGTCCGGGACTCCCGGATGGCGGTTCTACGCCTGTTAATCTTCAGGCGGAAATGGCAGCGGCAAATCCGTACTGGGGTGTTAAAAAGGGTGACGTGCGCCATGTTTATATCATGCCGCAGCTTAAAACAGACTACGATCAGATGAGCCGTGCGTACTTCTGGCACTCCTACGGCGCAAACATCTGGGGTATTCTGCAGTCCTACATCGGCGGTGCGGCCGGCGGTCCTGCAACCTCCGCGGTAAACGGCGTTGCTGACCTTCTTGCATATGTAATGCTGTATGAGCCTACGATTCTCGGCACATGGCCGACAGATGCCCTTTACTTCAGCAATTCCAGTAAATACGCTCTTTATGTAGCGAACTATGGCGGCGCGGCTTTCAGCAAGCATACTCATTTCCCGTCCCTCGTCGGTGCTTCCTGGCAGCAGACTGCAGGCATCAACAGTGAGGAATACTTCTGGGAGACCGCAGCCGGCGCAATCGGAAGCGCAACTCTCGGCTTCCTTGTCGCAGGCGGCACAGGCCATCAGAGCGCAGGCCTCGACCACGCATGCGGACTTGGCGCACGCTTTGCTGCAGAGGTCGGCAGGGCAGTCGGTAAGGCCCGCCTTACCCGCGTACAGGCAAACGAGCTTGTCAATAAGATTCTGCCGAAATATCAGCCGCTCATCGACAACCGCACGCTGCATACAGTCGGCGGAGACTTCCGCACGGCATACGACCTTACGACAGTTCAGCCGAAGCCTGAGTTCCTTGCAAAATACAACAAGGTCAAGGCAGAGCTTCGTGAGCTCGGTCTGCCAATCGTTTAAAGAGCTTCCCATTGTTCCCTTTCACGGGAGCATTCCCATAACTCTTTGGAGGCTAAGCCTCCGGGCCGTTCACAAATTTTGTGGACGGTCTTTTTTTATTCAGTACGTTTTGTCCATAAGCCAATCCAACGCGTATACCTGTTTTATGCCGTCGTGAGATACCGGAGGAACCATATCCATCGTTATCAAATATCTTTGATAATAGTCTTGTACACTTTTCAGCGGAGCCAATTCTCTTTTTAGGATAGAGCCATCGTCATCGATAACGGTGTATGCTACTTGATAATAACAACGCTCGCCGTTCTGCATGGTGACGAAGTCTATTTCAGTATCTCCAACCTTGCCGACGTATACTGCGTCCCAGCGCCGTTTGAGTTCAAGATAAATAATGTTTTCAAGTACGTGTCCTATGAATGAAGTAACTGTTTTAAGTATAGCTCACGATGTATCACTGCTATCACCTCTTGAATAAAGTACATAAAAATGGTGAATAAATACAAGCTTTTAAAGTAGAATTTAAAAACTTTAAGTTTACACATACTTTTTAAAGCGAAATGACATTAGCTTATTTCAGAGTTTTTTAGTGAATTGTCTTGACATACATACATCTTTGATGTATATTAGTCTAAAAATACAAAACATAGCATATAAGTATGAATAAACAAAACTGACTGGAAAACCAGAGGCTTTGGATGGAGCAGAGTGCTCTGTCCATAGCCTCCTTTTTGTTGAAGGGAGAATGGAAAATGGCAGAGGCGTACACGATAGTTTTTCAGCCCTCGGGACGGCGCGGGGAAGTGCCGGCAGGGAAGACTGTACTGGCAGCGGCGCAGGAGCTGGGCGTTGGGATAGAGGCGTCA
>NZ_CDXDFU010000031.1:0-2536 GCF_978017985.1 Schwartzia sp. (in: firmicutes)
ACTCCTGTATCCTTCGAGTCATTGAAAATCTCTTCAACCTTGCCGTAGTTATTTTCACGTGTTGTCAGATACTTCTGCGTACCATTCTCAGCCCAGTACTTTTTGTCCGCATAAACATCGCGTGCACGCGTGATAGAAAGCGAGTCAACACCCGAACCCACATACTGCTGAGTGCCGTTGGCATATATTTTATCCGGCATAACAGCCGCCTGATTAACACTCTGGCGGGAATATCCTACCGCACCCGCATTCGACATATTGTGTCCGACCGTGTCCAGTGCCAGACGGTTCGTACTAATGCCCCGGTACATCGTATTAAGTCCTGCAAATGTAGAACGTACTGCCATTGTATTTCACCCTTTCTAGACCGAGCGGTCGAACAATTTTTTGCCCTGAATCGCCGCATCCGGCTGTTCCGTATCATCATAACCCGGCCCCGCCTGTGACTGTGTCATCACATTGAGGCTGAACGTCAGATACTCCATATCATTCTTTAAAAGAAGCCTGCTGCCCGAGCCGATTTTACGGATTTTTTCCAAAAGTTCCGTCAGACGCCCGAGATAATCCTTCGCTTCCATTTTTTCTTTTGAATACGGCTGATGCTTTAAGAATTCATTTACACTTTCGCATCCGGCTTTTTTCAGAAGATCCTCCTTCTGTTTTTCAAAAACCGAAAGCTGCCTTAACAGTCCATCGACGGTCTGCGTAGTCTCAGAGACACGCCGGCCGTCGAGATTTGCCTTTAATGCTTCCCGCTGCGCCTGGGCTGCAGCCTCAAGTTTCATTGAGAGGGCAAGCTCCGCACGCAGTATTTTTATAATCTCATCCATTCCGTAACCTCACGCCTCGAAATCGAAGTTCTTATGCTGCGTTACGATTTCCTGCCCTTTCTGCCCGTATGCAGGCTCCACCGTGGAGTTGCCTATACGGTTCAGGTGATACTGTACTGCGCCCAGCGCGCTCTTAATGAGGAATTCATTTTCCTCACTTTTCTGATTGGCTTTCTCTACGAGATCGCCAAGTTTTTTATGGAGTTCCCCGAGGCGCGGCGAGTATTCCGCGGGGCTTATCTCCGTGACTTCCTTCATTGTCATTTCGGGGCGTAATGATTTTTCTGACTTGCAAAGCTTAAGGAGTACACCCCGGCGCTCTTCCTCGAGCTTGTGAATCCGGTCGATGATCGTCTGCTCAACGTCAAGCAGCTTGTCCAATTTTTCAAGCTGAACCATGACAAGCACAGCATGCTTCTCCTGTGCTATTTTCAGAAGCTGACCATAGGCCTCCGTCAGTGCTTCCAGCACTTTAACAAGTTCCTGCCACATAAGCCTCGTCCCGCCTTATCAGTAACGCATGTTCAGCATGCTTGCCGCAATAGCCTTCTCATCGATTTTATAAGTTCCTGCGGAAATCTGGCTTTCCAGCTCCTCAACTCTGTCCATACGGACATCGTCCTTCTTTGAGCGGATCTTCTGCAGTATTGCACTGAAATCCTGTGCCTGTGTCGAAAGCTGCACAGAGCTGGATTCTGCAGATTTTGTTACCGGTTTTCTTCCCTTCGTTCCGCCTACAGCCTGTGCCCCATAAACGCTTGCGAGGGACTGGATATGATTGTTGATAAACATGGTTTACACCGTCCTTGCTAAAGGGTTTTACCCTTGTTTTTCTTTCTGCATATGAATCGAAAAAAAAAGCGGGATTCTTAACTCCCGCTTTTCGTCATTTTTATGCATTTATATGCAATTATCTCGTTAAATCTCTTTTTTTCTCTCTTTTTTACCCTAAATCATATTTTGAAAACATTTAGGAAAGCTTTTTGCCCATATCGCGGGAATACATTCCCGATCCTTTTTTAGCCGCCGGCGCAGGTGCTTTGGCAACCATCTTTTTCTGCGTCTGCTGCATCTGCTTTGCAAGCTCACCGTTGCATTTGTCGCAGAAGCGGCCGCTTGTGATAGGTGCTCCGCAGGATTCGCACGGATACTCGAGCTGAACGCCGTCCGTAACAAAACGTCCCTCGCGAATCATACGCATAACGAGCTTCTCTTTTACGTTGAGTGCCTCGCAGATCTGTTTTACCGTAGAGTGCGGGTTATCACGGACATAAGAAGAAATTTCCTGCATCTGGTCCTGCTGTTTTTCATAGCAGTCGCGGCATACCCCGATTCCCGTATCAACAAAAACTCGTCCGCATTCCGAGCAGTTTTTCAATGTATTTGCCATATTAATCACTCCTGTGTCCAAAATCAATTTTTATTATTTGTCTATTCATTATAACGCATTCGTTCAAGTTTTGCCAACGAAAAAACATGATGACTGATTTCTAAACCCATATGAAGAAAATCAGTTCCTGTCGCTGGAAAGCACAAGTCCGTACACCCGCTTTGCGCCTGCGCTGCGAAGAACCTTTGCGCATTCCATAAGCGTCGCCCCCGTGGTGCAGATATCGTCAAGAAGAAGCACCGATTTCCCACACACGTCCGCCCTCGCAGCCGCAGAAAATGCCCCCGAAAGATTTTTCCGTCTTTCCTCAGCGCCC
>NZ_CDXDFU010000032.1:0-7292 GCF_978017985.1 Schwartzia sp. (in: firmicutes)
TAGATGATTCATTTCTGCATTGTTTAGTTTTCAAGGAACACCTTGCGCTTCATCGGAGCAGTGCTCACGAGTCAGCTTGTATATAATATCAAGTTTGCCTATAAAAGTCAACACCCGCACGAAAACTTTTTTCGTGCGGGTGCTGCTCAGTCAAATTGATTACCAGTTGCCGCGATGATGGCCACCGCCGTAGCCGCCTCTGCAGCCGCCGTGATAACCGCCGCGGTCTCCGCGGTCGCTGCCGTCCTCATTGCTCCAGCGTCCGTGATTTCCCCAACAGCCTTCTCCGTGTTCGTAGCAGTACGGTGCGTTGTTCTCCGGTGCTTCTGCTGCAAATACTGCCGTCGGCGATGCAGCCGCCAGCATAAATCCTGCTGCCATAACCATCAATAACTTCTTCATAGTAAATTCCTCCTTAGATTGTCTGTTTACCTGTCCTGAAGATTGCTTCAGGATTTCTTATTTGTGTGTATTATGACATAGGCCTGTGTCAAAATTGTGTCATATGTAAAAAATTTTTTGAAATTTTTCTTTCCTTTATATATTAAGACATATTTAAGTGCTATAATTATATACAAATATGGGTTTACATTAAAAAGGGGGGCGTTATTTTGGACTCATTGTCTATCCGGCAGAAGCTGTTTCTTGTATTCGGCGTGCTGATAGCAATCTTTATCGCCAACGGAGTTTACACAGGATACAGCTTAAGCAGTATCAACAACGGTGCATTGCGCATCGCTACCGAACATCTTTCAACAGTATTGGTCGGAGAGGAAAGCAGCCGTACTCTTTCCGACTACAGGCAGGGAGAATACGCGGTAGTTACTTCCGTTACTCTTCCAAGCCGAATTCAGGCTGCTCAGGAAACAAAAAAGCGTGCCGACCAGCTCGATATCGCTTTTGATGCGCTTGAGCCTGTAATATCTCCTGAAATAAAAGACGACTTCCTTCAGATGCGCCAGTCGTGGGATGCTTATAAGCAGAATTCTGCCCGTCTGATTTCGTTCGCAAAGAACAACCGACAGCAAGAAGCGCTCCAACTGCTTGAACGCTCTAATTCCCAGTTCGCGGATATATCGAATAAGCTCGCGCGTGTCGTAGACAGCAGCAAGGATTTCATTCATGCCGAAAGCGCTGAAGCTTCACAAAAATATGAAGCTACGAGATGGATGCTCATAGGCTGTATCGTTCTTGTTGTTGTTCTTTCAGCCTTCATGGCTTTCTATCTCAGTTCCAGCATAATGCGCTCCATTCGTTATTTAATGGAAATCTCCGAGCAGGTTGCTGCCGGCAATCTTACCGTAAACGCCGAAGCAAAAACCGAAGATGAGCTTGGGCAGCTCACCGACGCTTACGGAAACACAATACATAATCTCCGTTCGCTCATTAAACATATTCAGCAGACGGCAGATGATGTATCGACTTTTGCTGCGCAGCTTACGGAAAACGCAAATCAGTCGGCACAGGCTACTCAGCTTGTGGCAAACTCCATAACAAACGTCGCGGGTAATACAAGTCAGCAGGGCGAAGCCGTTGAACGCTCCCTCGGGGATATAAAGGACATGACCGAAAGTCTGCATGGCTTCGAGAACAAGGCAGATGCCTCCGCAGAAGAAGCACGAAGTGTTGCTTCACTGGCAACATCCGGCAAATCTTCTATCGACGGTGCGGTTTCTCAGATGTCTGAAATCGCCGCCTCAGTCAACGATTCCGCAACAGTAATTCAAAAGCTGGCCGAGCGTTCTTCGGAAATCGGACAGATCAGTACAACAATTTCGGGAATAGCCGACCAGACAAATCTCCTTGCGCTGAACGCTGCTATTGAAGCAGCCCGTGCAGGAGAAGCAGGACGCGGCTTCGCCGTCGTAGCGGAAGAAGTCCGAAAGCTCGCTCAGGAATCCAACACCGCGGCGCAGCAGATTGCGGAGATTATCGCACTCACCCAGCAGGATACCAAGCAGGCTGTCGCCCGCATGAACAAGGGCACTCAGGATGTAGAAAGCGGACGGAAGGTTCTCGCTGAGGCCGGACGCGCCTTTGAGTCCATAGTTGCCGCGGTTTCTTCGCTTACAGAACATGCCGATGCCATTCTGACAGAAGCCCGCCAGTCTTCCGCAAAGGCCGAGTCTCTTGTCGAAGTCATGGACGGCATCAACCAATCCAGCCGTGATGTTGCCGCCGAAACCGAATCAGTATCAGCTGCAACGGAAGAACAGTCCGCCTCCATGGACGAGGTTGCAGGAGCAAGCCAGCGTCTCGCAGACCTCTCCCATGAACTCACGGATTCTGCCAAACGGTTCAAAATTTAAGGAGGGCGCACAGATGATTTCACATAATACGAGAAAACTTCTCTCGATTCTCTGTCTGCTGCTCTTTACCTGTGCAGCGCTGATTACCGCCGGCTGCGGGCCTTCGGAGAAATCCGCCTCAAAGAAGGTCGCGGTTGCTTTTGCAAACTCCTCGGCAAGCTGGCAGAAAAACGGACAGACAATAAAATCCTCCCTTGAAAAGGAGGGCTATACAGTAGACCTTCAGTTCGCGGATTCTGCCGAACAGCAGAACGAGCAGCTTAAGGCACAGATTGCCTCCGGCCCCAACTGTATTGTCATAGGTGCCGTAGACAGCGGAAAACTAGGTGAAGTGCTGACAGAGGCAAAGAATAAAAAAATTCCCGTCATAGCCTTTGACCGCCTCATAATGAACACCGATGCGGTTTCCTACTACGCTTCCTTTGACAGCCGCTTCGTGGGCGAAGCTATGGGCGAATATCTTGAAGCCGCAATGAATCTCAAAAGCGGTGCGGGCCCGTTCCGTATGGAGGTATTTGCGGGAGACCCGTCGGACAACAACGCGCATCTGTTTTTCTCGGGCGCAATGGATATCCTGAAGCCTTATATTGATAAAGGGCAGCTTATTGTTCCCTCCGGCGAGATTACTTTTGATAAAGTATCGACAAAGGACTGGAAACCCGAAACCGCAGGCGACCGAATGAAAAAACTGCTCAGCGGGCCTGACAGCGGAGCGCCTTTGGATGCAATCCTTGCTCCGAACGACGGCATCGCAGGCGGGGTACGCGACGCTCTCAAGGCAGGCGGATACAGCGCAATGCCTCTGATGTCGGGACAGGACGCAGAATCAAAAGCGCTTGAAGCGGTAAAGAACGGCGAACAGACCTTCACCATCTATAAGTCTTCGGATCTTCTTGTCGCAAAGACGGTACGCATGATAAAAGCCGTGGTTGACGGCACGACACCGGATATCAATGATGTAAAGACTTACAACAACGGTGTTATTACTGTTCCGTCATATCTCTGCACTCCGCTCATAATTGACAAAGGAAATCTTTCAGAAGTGAAATAAAAATTTTTAACGCTCTCCTTATGGAGGGCGTTTTCTTTGCCATGCTTTAGACACATTTTTTTGATAAAATTAACACAAAAGATTTTACATACAACAAGAAAGGGGCTGCCATGCGAAGAATACTTATTGCCGACGATAACGCGGCCATTGTAGATATTTTAAAATCCTTTGCCGAGGCTGAGGGCTACGAAACAGTATCTGCCGCCGACGGAGAGGAAGCTCTTTCGCTTTTTCAAAAGGAGCATTTTGATGCGGTGCTTCTTGACGTTATGATGCCGAAGCTGGACGGGTTCGAGGTTTGTCGTGCAATCCGCCGCATTTCAAACGTTCCTGTGCTCATGATTACAGCGCGGGGCGAGGATTACGACCGCATCATGGGGCTGGATATAGGCGCGGACGATTATATCGTAAAGCCATTCTCTGCCAAGGAGGTAATGGCCCGCATACGCGCGGTGCTCCGCCGCCTGCCCGTCAGCGAGGAAAAAATCTCCTTCGGAAGTCTTTCCCTTTTCCCCTCCGCCTGCAGAACGGAGATAAACGGAAAGGAAATCACCCTTACAAAGAAGGAATTTGACCTCCTTTTGCTGTTTGTTCAGAACAAGGGCCAGGCCTTTTCCCGGGACAGGCTCCTTGAAACGCTTTGGGGCTTTGATTATGAAGGAGATACCCGCACTGTCGATACCCATATAAAGAGGCTTCGTGCGAAGCTCGCGAAGGAGCCTCATGATGACTGGGATATCCGAACTATCTGGGGTGTCGGATATTCATTTGGAGGAGAAACGTAATGCCGAAGCTCACAAGACGCCTTTTTCTTTATTTTTCAGCGGCGTTGATTGTCTTTACAGTTGTGCTTGCAGGGCTTTTTGATGCCCTGATGCGTGACGCGTCCATAAAGGAAAACCGTGCGCTTTTGGAGCAGCGCACACAGGCTCTGGCCGCCTCTCTGACGGAGGAACCCGCTCCTGCCCCATCAGCCCGCCCCGCAGATGATCGGCGTGAACGCGGCGGAAGGCAGCGCGGTATGCACATGCGCGGTATGCACCATAATGAAACGGCTTCGGGCGCTTCCCGCGCCAATTCATCAGACAGCTACTGCCGCCGCTATGTAAGCGATACCGACACCGCCCAGCCCGCAGCTATCGAGGACGCATCCTATCTGAAAAACCTCAGCGCACTGGCAGGGGGCACGGTGTGGCTGGTTGACCGGCGTACAAAAACCATCACCGCTTACGGTGCCGACGATAAGGAAATCTATGACAAGCTGCCTGCCGAGGCGGAGGAAATGCTGAATAAAATTTTTGAGGGCAGCGCTGTCTCAAGCGAAGATTTCAATGCAATTCTCGACGCGCCCTCCTTTACCACCGGCGCGCCTGTGAAGAACACAAACGGCGAAATAACAGGCGCCCTGCTCGTTCACCGCACCTTTTCAGGGCTGGCAGAGAGCGAGCGGTCAGGGCTTAAGATTCTCGCCGCCGCCATCGCTTCTGCTTTTCTTCTCTCCCTTATTCTGTCGCTTCTTCTCGCCCGCCGTTTCGTGAGCCCCCTTGCACGCATGGAAAAAACCGCAGCGGTGCTTGCGGAGGGTGATTACAGCGGACGTACGGAAATAAAACAGGACGACGAGGTGGGAAGCCTCGCGAAAAGCCTGGATACTCTGGCAGAGCGTCTTTCAGAGGCAGAAAAAGAACGCGCGCGTCTGGAAAAAATGCGCCGCGATTTTCTTTCTTCCGTTTCCCACGAGCTGCGGACACCTCTTACCGTACTGCGCGGCACGGTAGACCTTCTCTCGTCGGGTATTTCCATAAGCGAAGAAAAACGCACGGCACTTCTTGAGCAGACCATGAGCCAGACGGCGCAGCTTGAGCGGCTGGTGAATGATTTGTTTGAGCTGACACGCCTTGAAAATCCTGATTTCACAATCGAAAAATCTCAGGGCAATATCACTGATGCCCTGGAGGATGCTGTTTCCTCCGCCAACAGGATAGCATCAAAGAAAAACATAGCCATAAAGGCCGTATCTCCGATTATGCCTGTTATCATGGATATGGATTACGGACGAATCAGACAGATGTTTTTGATTGTGCTGGACAACGCCGTAAAATTTTCTCCTGCAGACGGAGAGATTGAACTGTCTCTTCAGAGCAGTGACAGCGGCTGGAGTGTTTCAATACGCGACCACGGACAGGGAATCCCCGAGGATATTCTTCCCGAGCTTTTCGGACGCTTCCGCAGCCATAAGGGGGAGAACAATCCCAACGGAACAGGTCTCGGACTGGCCATTGCAAAGCAGATTGCCAATCGCCACGGCATAGAGCTTACAGCGAAAAATGCCGAATCCGGCGGCGCGGTATTTACCTTCAGTAAATAGTAAAGAAAACCAAAAGGGATTGTCTGCCTCCCCTCAGGCGGCAGACAATCCCTTTTTCGTGCAAGTGTTAATCAGAAATCAGATTCCCTCTTCAGCTTTCATAGATATAGCGCAGTTTGTTCAGATTCTCTGTGTTCAAATCCTTGTGGCAGACCCAGCCCTTCGAGTTCAGCTCCATCGTACGGCGATTGCCGGCTGAATATTTCTCCCAGTGCGGAATCAATTCATTATTAGGGCTGCCTGTCGCCGCGAAGGCTGTCCACGCCGCCTGGATTTGTCTGACAAGGTTTTGATTTGGCATCAGCCAGGACTCATCTGGTTTCACACCGAATACGAATCCCAGTTCCAGCCCATGGAACGACCCCAATTCTTTACGTTCCGTCGTTTCGCTGAACAGATAATAGTAAACATCCTCATATTTCGACTGATTTTCGGCATCAAGTTCCTGCCCCACGCGCCAATCCATCTGATTGATAAACTCCCTGTAATTTGCCGGGGTATCAGGGCGATTTTGCAGCCATTCCCGATAAAGCTCCCTGTCGGTACGGCCGGTGTGCTCCTTGTACCTTTTCATCACAGGAGAAATTTTTTCGTGTGTTTCATGGAAGTCTGCAAAATAATTCTCGTCGTACAGCTGCCAATAGCCCCACTCGTCGGCAGTGGTGCCGGTCATGAATTTAATTCCGCGGGCGGCTCCGTTTCTAAGCGCGGTGAAGGGATCCTCCGGCCAGAATTTCCCGTCGCAGGCAGGAAGGTAATCGGAATGAGCAGTACCGCGGCGCATTTCAAAAAGCTTTACGTAAATATCTCTAAGCTCGGCAGAGGATTTCTGCATGAGGTCGCTCATTTTGCGCGTGCCGCTCAAGTTCAGAAAATCTTCCAAAAGCAGGGCGGCATGCTTCAAATCCTGAACAAAACGCGTAGGCCCCGACTCAGGGATTGCTTTTTGGAACAGGCCCTTGGCAGCAGGAGTAACCGTCAGCAAAAAAGTTGAAATAGAGCCGGCGCTTTCGCCAAAAACGGTAATGTTGCCGGGATTTCCGCCGAATTCAGCGATATTTTCCTTAACCCA
Source organism: Schwartzia sp. (in: firmicutes) (assembly GCF_978017985.1). Classification (NCBI taxonomy): domain Bacteria; kingdom Bacillati; phylum Bacillota; class Negativicutes; order Selenomonadales; family Selenomonadaceae; genus Schwartzia; species Schwartzia sp. (in: firmicutes). The sequence goes on from NZ_CDXDFU010000032.1 coordinate 6,801, forward strand.
TCTGAGTGCCGCGATTTGATCGCTCATGCCGAGATGCCCGCTGTCCTCGAACGCCGGGTCAATCAGACCGAAATTCATGAAGCCGAAAATGTTCAGCCGGTAATTGAAAGTGACGACAATGACATCATGCGCCTTCGCAATGTTCGTGCCGCTGTAGGTCGGGTCACTGGTGCCGCCGTGCATGAAGCTTCCGCCATGTACGAAAACCATGACAGGCAGATTTTTCTTTTCGCTGCGCTTCCAGATATTCAGTGTCAGGCAGTCCTCGCTTTGACGATTTTGCGAAGCTTTTTCAAGCGCGTCGTCCTCCTGAATCGCAGAAGCGCCGAATTCTTTTGCATCAAAGGATTGATTGGACGGTTTCAATGGCTGCGGAAGCTGCCAGCGCAGCTTTTCGACAGGCGGCTTGGCATAAGGAATTCCCAGCCATGTTTTGACACCATTTTGATCCACAAAGCCGTTGAACGTGCCGTAACGGGTTTTAACGCTGCA
>NZ_CDXDFU010000033.1:0-7221 GCF_978017985.1 Schwartzia sp. (in: firmicutes)
CAAACGATATCGAGCGCGCAACGAAGCTGGCCCGTGCCATGATTACACGGTATGGCATGAGCGACGAGTTCGGTATGGTGGCTATGGAGCAGGTAACGAATCAGTATCTTGGCGGAGACACTTCGCTCATGTGCTCTCCGGATATGCAGCGTGAAATTGACCGCAAGGTTGTGGCACTGGTAAAAGAGCAGCATGAAAAGGCAAAGGCTATTCTCACGGAGAACAGCAATGCCCTTAACAGACTGGCGGATTATCTGTATGAAAAGGAAACTATCACAGGCGACGAATTCATGAAGATTCTTCATGCCGTAGAAAACGGTGTTGAGATTACCGCGTTCAACGAGGAGGCATAATCCCGGCGATGGAATTTAAGGACGATGAGCGTATTGTTGACTCGGTACGCAATAAAATCGGTTTTTTCAAAGGCAAGAATCCCATGCTTGAGACTATGGGAGTTGATGTCACAAGCTTCACATACGGTGAGGTGCGGCTTGATGCCGAGGTGACTCATAACCTGACGAATATATATGGAATCGCCCACGGGGGCCTTGCAATGGTGCTGGCGGATACGGCCATGGGCGGTGCATGCCTCGGATGCAACAAGCGTGTGGTGACTCTTTCCATGAATATGAATTATCTGAAGGCCCTTCCCGAGGGGACGCATGTTTTCGCAGTAGGAAAAGTCGTGCACAACGGGCAGCATACAATGGTATGCGAGGCTGATGTCATAGACGAGTTCGGTGATGTCTGCCTTAAAGCGCAGGGAACCTTTTATGTTTTGAAGGAGTATACGTATTAAAATGGAACGATTATGGAATAGATTTTCAGGCGCGGCGCGTCTCTTTATCTGCGCGGCAGTCTGCCTTTTGATATTTTCCGAAGCCGTGTCTGCGGCACCGAGGGAGCCTTGGATTACGGCAGAGGCAGCCATTGTTGTTGAGGCGTCTACGGGCCGTGTTGTATATGAAAAAAATGCAGACCGTCTGATGCACCCTGCAAGCCTCACAAAGATGATGACGTGTATTCTTGCAATCGAGAATACGTCCATGGATTCAACGGTGGTTATCAGTCCGAGCGCGGCGGCTACAGAGGATACATGGCTTGACGATGCTGCGGGACGTGCTGTACGCATGGGCGACCTTGTGGAGGAAATGATGATTGTCTCCGACAACGGAGCGGCTGTGGCTATCGCGGAGCAGATGGCGTCATCTGTCCCTGCTTTTGCGGATAAGATGACGAAGAAGGCGCGTGATATCGGCGCGTCAAAGACGCGGTTCGCAAATCCGAATGGGCTTACGGAGGCACAGCACGTATCCACGGCGCGCGATATGATGATGATTGCCCGTTATGGATGGAACAATCCTGAATTTCGCCGTATTGCGGGCATGAGGAAAAAGGACGTTTACTGGCAGTCTCCGCGAACTCTGGGGCTTTCCGTTGAGACAACCAACGAGCTTCTGGGCGTTTATCCGGGAATGGCAGGGTTAAAGACAGGCTGGACGAATGCTGCGGGTGGCTGCTTTGCAGGGGCTGCCACACGGGGAAATGTTACACTTATCAGTATCGTTCTCAACGCTCCCGATACAAAGGACCGCTTCCGCGATACTGTGAAGCTGATGGACTACGGCTTTTCGAGAGTACGTGTTACGAAAGGCCCTGTAAAAGAGCAGCTCGGTCAGTCGGTGTGGGTGCATGACGGTTCAACCTATAAAGTCACTGCACACCCGAGAGAGGACATAAGGTATGTTCTTTTCGACAATGAACGCTCCGACCGCTGCGGCTACCGCATGGAAATGCCTAGATTTATCCACGCTCCGATAAAAGCGGGGGATAAGGTGGGCGAGCTCGTTGTGACTTACGACGGGAAGGAAACGGGCCGTATCGACATGGTGGCGGATGAGTCCATGGGAAAGGGCTTCAGCCCCATTGGTGAGATTGTGGGCTTTGCGGAGCTTCTGCTGAGCCCGATATTGGGATAAATACATGAAATGTTTGGGAGCTGTGAAATTCACGGCTCCTTTTTGTTTGTATGCACAAGATTTTTCTCGGATTATCTGTTGCAAAGTTGCACAAAAAAGAATAAACTATAGCTAATCTCGTTCGTAAGGTTACATCTTTCGAATAATACGAATGGACAAATGTATTACAAAAAACTGCTGTGGGTGCAGAAATATTTTGGAGGGATTGTGTATGGCAAAGAAGGACATTGACTGGGGAAATATCGGGTTTGAATACCGTGTTACCGACAAACGGTATGTCTGCAATTTCAAAGACGGGAAATGGGAGGAAGGCGGACTTACGGAAGACCCGATGGTAGTAATCAGCGAGTGCGCGGGCGTACTGCAGTATTCGCAGTCCTGCTTTGAGGGACTCAAGGCGTATACCACGAAGGAGGGCGACATTGTATGCTTCCGTCCTGACCTTAACGCAGAGCGTATGTATGATACGGCAAAATATCTGGAGATGCCTCCGTTCCCGAAGGATAAATTCATCGAGGCTGTTCATGAGGTCGTAAAGGCAAATGCTGATTACGTTCCGCCGTATGGCTCCGGTGCTACGCTTTACATTCGTCCGTACATGTTCGCTTCCAGCGCTGTTATCGGAGTTAAGCCGGCAGATGAATATCAGTTCCGCATTATCACTATGCCGGTTGGTCCGTATTACAAAGGCGGCCTTAAACCGAATGTAGTCAAGATCAGTGATTTCGACCGCGCCGCACCGCATGGCACAGGCCATATCAAGGCAGGCCTGAACTATGCCATGAGTCTGCACGCAGGTGTTCAGGCTCACGCCGAGGGCTTTGCCGAGAACTTCTATCTCGATCCGGCAACCCGCACAAAAATCGAGGAAGCAGGCGGAGCTAATATTATCTTTGTTACGAAGGACAACAAGCTCGTCGTTCCGAAGTCCCCGAGCATTCTGCCGTCCATCACGCGCCGTTCCCTCGTCTACGTTGCCGAGCATTACCTCAACATGCAGGTAGAGGAGCGCGAGGTATTCCTGAAGGAAGTTCCTGATTTCGTTGAGTGCGGCATGTGCGGTACTGCTGCCGTCATATCACCGGTCGGAAAAATCAATGACCACGGCAAGGAAATCTGCTTTGCAAGCGGTATGGAGACAGCAGGTCCTGTCATCACGAAGCTTTATGAAACGCTCACAGGTATCCAGATGGGCTCCGTTGAGGCTCCGGAAGGCTGGATTCACAAGATTGATTAACTGATTTGCTAAAATCCCCTTTCTAAGGTACACTTTAGTACATTGGAAAGGGGATTTTTTATGTCTGAAAAAGAAAAATATCGGCAGATATGCCGTGAAGCTGCATGGACGGGGATATCCCTTCTGGCGCTCATCATATTCTGGCTCTTTGCGGGCTTCGGACTGAAGGATTCGGGTATTGAGATTTTTCATATGCCTCTCTGGGCTGTTATGTCCAGCTTCGGAGTATGGATTTTTACGATTATTCTTGTGAAATGCCTGACGTCCTTTGTGTTCCGTGATATGCCGCTGGACGAGAAGGAGGAAAACCATGCAGAATGAAGGCAACCTCCTGTCGCTTTTGCCGCTGCTCTGTTTTATGACGTTCATGATAGGCATTGGCTTTTATGTGCGTCATCAGCAGGAACAGGGCGGCTCGAAAAATTTCGTGCAGCAGTATTTTATAGGCAATCATGACCTTGGCGGATTCGTTCTCGCCATGACAACAGTCGCTACCTACAGCTCGGTGAGCTCCTTTGTCGGCGGTCCGGGCATGGCATGGAAAATCGGCTTCGGCTGGATTTACATGGCGGTGGTGCAGGTAACGGCGATTTTCCTTGTGCTGGGCATCTTTGGCAAACGCGTGGCACTTCTTTCGAGAAAGTTTAACGCGGTTACCGTTGTAGATATTATCCGCGAGCGTTTCCGCTCGGATTTTCTCGCGGGCATGGCAGCGTTCATTATTGTGCTGTTTTTCTGCGGCACAATGACGGCGCAGTTCGTAGGCGGAGCGAAGCTCTTTGCTACGGTCACGGGCTACAGCTACGAGATGGGGCTTTTGCTTTTCGGTCTTGTGGTTGTCGTCTATACAACGGTTGGCGGCTTCCGTGCCGTTGCTCTGACGGATACCTGCTGTGCAATCATGATGATGATCGGCATCGTGCTGCTGTTCTCATGTGTACTTGATGCAGGCGGCGGCTACACAGCTATAATGGAAAATATTCATGCGAACCACCCGGAGATGCTTGAGCCGCTTTCGGCAGGAAATATGCCCATAGGGCTTTATCTCACCCAGTGGCTTCTTGTAGGTATTTTCACCATTGCGCTGCCGCAGTCTGTAGTCCGCGGTATAAGCTACAAGGACACAAAAAGCCTGCACCGTGCAATGATTATCGGTACGGTTGTTGTCGGCTTTATGAATATCGGTGTCAATTTCACGGGTATTCTCGCACACGGTGTGCTGACGGGATCTCTTGAAAGCTATGGCGGTGTTGACTATATTATTCCCAAGACCATTGTGGCTTCCATGCCGTCGTATCTTGTGGGCTTTGCTATCATAGGTCCGCTGGCGGCATCTGTTTCGACTATCTCAGGCCTTCTGATTGTTGCGTCCTCGGCTATTTTGAAGGACGTATATCTCCATCAGAAGAAAAAGGCGGGCGAGAGCGTTCCTGACAAAAAGCTCCGCTTCCTGTCCATGCTGGCGACGGCGTTTATCGGAGCGGTTGTGTTCTTTATCGCGCTGACGCCGCCTAGCCTTATCTGGATTATCAACATGTTCGCCTTCGGCGGCCTTGAAACGGCATTCTTCTGGACGCTGCTTCTGGGACTCTACTGGAAAAAGGCGAACCGCATGGGCGCGCTGCTCTCCATGGGCGGCGGTACTATAGCCTACTGCGTGACGCAGTTCCTGGGCTTTAAGATTCTTGGCCTGCACCAGATTACAATCGGTATCACGGTATCGCTTCTGTTCTTTATCATCGGCTCTTATTTTGGCAAGCCGACAGAAAAGGAAGTAATTAGAGAGTTTTTCCCCGGTGAGTGAAAGAAGGTAGGCGGCGGAATGAAAAAGACAGCAACAGACCTTTATATCCGTAAATTTGCCTTTTGGCAGCAGCTTACGGATTCGCAGCGTTCGTTTCTCAATGACCATACGTATCCCGTGAGCTTTAAAAAGGGTGAAATGGTGCAAAGCGACAGCGACCGCTGCGCGGGGGTGCTCCTTGTGAAAAAGGGAAGCCTCAGAACGTATACTTTATCTCCTGACGGACGCGATGTTACGCTTTACCGTCTCGAGGTCGGAGATGTGGGCGTTATGTCGGCGGCCTGCGCCCTTCAGTCGGTGACATTTCATGTGCTCATTGAGGCAGAGGCGGATACTGAGGTTCTGCTGACTGAGTCTGATGCATTCCGCCGGCTTGCCGATGAAAATATATATGTGCGCTGCTGCGCATATGAGAAGGCATCCGAGCGTCTCAGCGATATGCTTTGGAAGCTGCAGCAGATTCTCTTTTTGAGCGCTGACCAGCGCCTGGCTATGTTCCTCAGGGACGAGAGCACAAAGCTTGGAAGTGACGAGCTGCGCATTACCCATGAACAGATTGCAAGATACATGGGAAGTGCCCGTGAGGTCGTCAGCCGTCTTTTGAAATTATTCGCACAGGAGGGCATTGTCGAGGTTCGGCGGGGTGCCATAAAAATAAAAGATAAAAAGAAATTGCAACGCTTCGCGTTGGGATAATATTCAAATAATAAGGGTAAAAAATAGGACGATTAAAATTGTATGAAATGGTTGCTTATTTGAAATAATTATGGTAGCATATTAATCGGCTTTGTTTTACCGTGGCAAGACAATATATCGTGGATGATTTGATTGTCTTCCTGAAAGTGGATTTAGATGCCGTTGGTAAGACAGGGGTATCGCCATAAGTAAGGAAGGAGAATTAATTTGGCACAGGAAAAAGTTGATGCAACACAGGATAAAACAGATCTGACATTCGCAGTTTGGACGATGATGTACAACGCATTGAAGTATTCTTTCTCAAGAGAGGATGCTATCAAACTGCAGAACATGATTTTGCCGGAAGTTGTAAAAGACGTAACGGAAACAGCTAAAGCAAGACATGCAGGTGATGAGACGAACTTCACCTCTGATGATGTCCGCACGGCTATCGGCCGCATTCTGCTCAGAAGATTCGGCGCAACGGCATAAAATCAAATAGGCTGAATCAGGACCTTCTCTATTGGAGAAGGTCCTTTTTGTATGTAAAATGCCGCCTGCGTTATGAACAACTACTGCAGTTACTTTTGTGATTCCTGAAGCTCAGCGTAGTAAGCCTTGACAACCATAAGGGTAAACTCCTGACTGATTACGCCGGCTTCGGGATTAAAGGACTCACCGTGGAGCTCTGCGTTTGACAGGACACGGAGACCGATGAAGGGAACACCGTACATCTTACAGATCTGTGCGGAAGAGTGTGTTTCCATTTCCTCGCATAAAGAACCGTATTCCGTGTTAAGAAAATGAATCCTTCCCGGTGTCCGGTTCCAGCTGTTGTTAGATTATAACATAGTATTCATTGTCATTAACATCAGAGCTTTTTTGTTTGCAATGGGAAGCATTGTTGGTAGAATATATTTGAGTGAGCGTGGAAGCACATACCAAGGCGCTTGCTGTAACTTGAATGAAAAGCGGTGGGAAGATGGAAAAACTGTACAATAGCATCTATAACAGCCTGGACAGACGGGACTATACTGCCGCACGGAAATATATTGAGGAGCTGGCTCCCCATGATCCGGTGGAAGCGGCAAGGCTGATGGTCAGCCTGTATATTGAGCAGGAGGACAGCCGCGGAGCTATGCAGGCCTGGGATAAGCTTAATGCACTTCTTCCGCATGATTTTTTTACGCAGTTCCTTCATGCCAGGATTCTTTTTATGGAGAAGCGTTATGTCAGTGCTTATAAAGAACTGAAAGATATTCAGCTGCCCTCGGAAAAGGTGTATGGCTATGGGGAAAAGATAGCGAACCTGATGGGGCAGTGCTGTCGGATTTTAGGCAGAACAGGCGAGGCTGCACAGGCGTATAAGAAGGCGGCGGAGTGGGCATCAGAGCCGGCTCTGAAAGCTATGGAATACAGCAATTACCTGTTTAATCTCCATTACAGCGGCAGCCACAGTGCCGAATATCTGCGGCAGCAGGCGGCAGGCTTTGGACAGCTTTTTCATGGAGTAGAAATCTTTAAGC